>JACRAA010000303.1 GCA_016213595.1 Actinomycetota bacterium
CGAATCCCTCTATGAGGCAAGCCGCTATTATGCGCAGATCGCGCCGTTCTATTTCAGTTCCGAGTACTCCTATGCAACCACGACTCGGGACCCGTATTATTTTACCTCGCCGGCCTGGATGACACCGCCCCGGATCTGCTCGGGCTTGACCAGAAGGCTCATCTGCTCCATGCCCTTCGGCACGGGGACTGCGTCCTGGGAGGCGACGGTGGGATCGACGAACCGGGTCGCGAGGAGGACCTCTCCGGCGACGAGGTCGACGGAGGCGGCCCTGGTCCTGATGGTGGCCAGGTCGTAGACGGCCTGGTCCGGGATGGCCTTGGCGGGGACCTCCGCGACGGCCACGTTGGCCCCGAGGTTCTCGGCCAGGGTCCCCTTGGTCACGGGGTTGACGACGACGTAGACCTTCTTGGCCGAGACACCGTTCAACGCTCGAGTGTCCGCGTTGCGGACGTACAGGAAGATGCTGACGAATGCCAAGAGGGCCAGTGCGGCCGCTAGGAAAGCGGCCACAATGCGACGGTTCATGGTGGGTGTCCTTCTCACGGGTGAACGACGTTGTGCGAACCGGTTGCCGGCAGGAGCCCGAGCTGGGCCACCTCTACGGCGGGGAGTTCAGGGATGAAAGGCCGACGCCGGCCAGCCGCTGCGGGGCGGCCAGCCGGCATCGAAGGTGCGATCGGTCACGCGGCAGGAGGCGCAATCTTGCCGGCGACGGAGGCGAACAGCGCGCTGAGCTGGCCGCCCAGCAGCGTGACGGCGGCGATGCTGACGGCCGCGATCAGAGCGACGAGCAGGCCGTACTCCACCGCGGTGGCGCCCTTCGCGGCCTTGCCCAGGCGCTGCTGCGTGACGAAGACGAACGTGCTCAGGTAAGCGGAAATGGCGTTCATGTGGGTCCCCTTCTACGACACTCACCGGACGGGACCGCCCGGTGATGTTCCCCCGGCTCCTTCCCCTCGGAAGGGCCACGGCCACTATGACTACGGCCCCAGCGGCACGGCAATGTTCGTGAGAGGGCTGTCATCAAGTACTGTTCAGGACTCACTTCTTGCCGTTGCTGACGGGGCGGAAGGCCGGGGCGGAGCATTGCGACGGGGAATATCCGTGTGGGAAACGCACAATGCCGGCTCGCCGCTGCGAGAGCGGCGAGCCGGCATTGGGCCGACAGGTGAGGTCAGGCCGGAGAGACGATCTTGCCGGCGACGGAGGCGAACAGCGCGCTGAGCTGGCCGCCAAGGAGCGTGACGGCCGCGATGATGACGGCCGCGATGAGCGCGACGAGCAGGCCGTACTCCACGGCCGTGGCGCCCTTGGCAGCCTTCCCCAGCCGCTGCTGGGCGACGAAGACAAGCGCGGTCAGATAGGCAGAAATGGCATTCATGCAGGGATTCCCTTCTCTACGGGTCCAAGGCCGGAAGGCCGATGACGTGTTTCCCCCAAGCCCTTCCCCCCGACCGAAAGGGCCACTCACCATTCCTAGCCCCGGCCGTACGGATACAGCCACGACAGTGAGAAGGCTGTCATGAAGTACGGCGGTGAGGTTCGCTCAGGCGTTGGCTGCGGCGAACGACAGCACGTCGCGCAGGTGGCGTTCGGCGATGTCGGCGACGTCCGTCATCGGGGGCGCCTCCCTGAGCTCGGCGGCCAGCGAGGTCACGCCGGCGTCAGCGATGCCGCACGGGATGATGCGGTCGAAGGCACCGAGGTCCGGCGCCACGTTGAGGGGGTTCGGGTGGTGCGTCGTGTTCCGGCTGACCGGGTTCGGGTTCGCGACCACCTTGCGCTCGGGCCGGTGGTCGCTGGCAGGCAGCCAGACGCCGGAGCGACCCTGGACGCGCATGGCGGGCAGGCCGTACGAGGAGACGGTGCGAATGAGCGCCTCCTCGAGCCGGCGAACGTAGTCGACGACGTACACGCCGCTCGGCAGCGTCACGATCGGGTAGGCGACCAGCTGCCCCGGTCCGTGCCAGGTGATCTTCCCGCCACGGTCCACGTCGACGACGGGCGTGCCGTCCTGGGGGCGCTCAACCGGTTCCGTACGGCGTCCCGCGGTGTACACGTCGGCATGCTCCAGGAGCATCACCGTGCCGGGCCGTCGGCCGTCGGCGACCTCCGCGTGGATGCGTCGCTGCTCGTCCCACGCCCACTGGTAGTCGATGAGGCGCGGGGGCGTCTCGTCGAAGCCCAGACGTACGAACTCGAGGTCGCTGCCTCCCGCCGGAATGCCCGGCGACAGCTCAGACACCGAGCTCAGCAGCGAAGTCACCGGCCTCCAGCCGAGCCTTCACTGCACTCAGGAAGCGGGCCGCGTCGGCGCCGTCGACCAGCCTGTGGTCGTAGGACAGCGAGAGGTACATCATGTCGCGCACCGCGATGATCTCGCCGAGGTCCGCGTCGTCGATCACGACGGGGCGCTTCACGAGCGCGCCGGTGCCGAGGATGGCGACCTGAGGCTGGTTGACGATCGGCGTGTCGAACAGCGTCCCCGCTGAGCCGTAGTTGGTGATCGTGAACGTGCCGCCCGTCAGCTCGTCAGGCTTCACCTGGCTCGTACGGGTCCGCGACGCGAGGTCCACGATCTTCTTCGCCAGGCCGGCGACGTTGAGGTCGCCCGCGTCCTTGATGACCGGTACGAGCAGGCCCTTGGGCGTGTCGACCGCGATGCCCACGTGCTCGGCGTTCGGGTACGTGATCGTCCCGGCCTCGGTGTCGATCGTCGCGTTGACCTTCGGGAACTGCTTGAGCGCCTCGATGGCGGCCTTGGCGATGAACGGCAGGTAGGACAGGGATGCGCCTTCGCGGGCCTTGAAGTCGTCCTTGACCCGCGCCCGGAGCCTCGACACGGACGTGAGGTCGACCTCGACGGTCGCCGTGAGCTGCGCGGACACGTGGAGCGACTCGACCATGCGCCGGGCGATGGTGGCGCGGAGCCGCGAGATCTTCTCCGTCGAGCCCCGCTGGCTCGAGACGGCGGCTGCGGGAGCCGCCGTCGAGGGAGCGGAGGCAGCTGCGGGGGCGGGCGCCTGCGGCGCCTCGGCCGCGGCCTTCTGGGCCTGAGCGGCGTCGATCACGTCCTGCTTGCGGACCCGGCCACCCACGCCCGTGCCCGCCAGCGTGGAGAGGTCGACACCGTGCTGGGCGGCGAGCTTGCGGACGAGCGGAGTGACGTACGACTCGCCGGTCTCAGCCTCGCTCGCGCGCCGCGGGGCGACGGCGTGGGCAGCCTGAGGGGCTGCCGGGGCAGGGGTCTCAGCGGGAGCCTGGGCCGGTACGGCAGGAGCGGCAGGTTCTGGTGCCGCAGGCGCTGCCGGTGCCGGTGCCGGTGCCGCCGGAGCCGGCGCGGCGGGCGCAGCCGGAGCAGCGGGGGCAGCCGGAGCGGGAGCAGGCGGTGCAGCAGGCTCAGCCGCGGGTGCGGCCGGGACGGGCTGGGCGGCGGACGCCGCGGAGGCTTCGCCGACGACTGCCAGGACAGAGCCGACCGGGACCGTCTCGTCGACGCCGACGCGGATCTCGAGGACTGTCCCGGAGACGGGGGAGGGAAGCTCGGTGTCGACCTTGTCGGTGGAGACCTCGACCAGTGCCTCGTCGGCCTCGACCCTGTCGCCGACGTTCTTCAGCCAGCGAGAGATGGTCCCCTCGGAGACGCTCTCGCCCAGCGCGGGCAAGGTGACCTCGGTGCCGCTTGCGGCTCCGCCCGCAGCCGCGGGAGCAGGCTGCGCTGCGGGAGCCGGTTCGACAGCTGCGGACTGGGCCGCGTCAGTGCCGGGCGCCTCGGGACCCGGCTCCGGCTCCGCGACCTCGACGGGCTCCTGACGTACCGGCTCGGGTGCTGCCGACGGCGCAGGGGCGGCGGGGGCGGGACCGCTGGCGTTCGCCTCGTTGGGCTCGCCGATGACCGCGAGCACAGCCCCGACCGGCGCAGTGTCGTCCACCTCGACCCTGATCTCCAGCAGCACACCGGCGACGGGTGAGGGGATCTCCGTGTCGACCTTGTCGGTGGAGACCTCGAGCAAGGGCTCGTCGGCGGCGACGGCGTCGCCCACCTTCTTGAGCCACCGGGAGACCGTACCCTCCGAGACCGATTCGCCGAGAGCCGGGAGAGTGACGTTGGTCGACATGGTGGAGGGTCTCCTTACACAGGTGCTCGATGGGCGACGTCGGTCAGCCTAGCCTGCTCCTCGGGATAATGGCGGTCGTGGGAATCCTGGATGGACTGCGCCGCCGCCGGAACCGAAGCGGGTCCGCGTCCGGACGTACGGCAGCGGTTGAGCACCTCGAGAGCTTCCTGTCGACGAGGCGTGGAGTCGAGGCGTACGTGGAGCAGCCGACGTCCCTGACCCGTACCTCGCTCCTGCTCGTCGCGTACGACGGCGAGTGGACCAGGCGCAGTGTTCCCTCACCGGCTTGGGCGCGGCGGTTCGCGGAGAGCCACAAGCTCCCTTGCTACGACGCGGGCGTCGTCGCGTACCCCCAGCGGATGCGCGACTACAACCGCCGGGCCAAGGGCCGCGCCACTTAGCCCTGGACGGACGTCAGGCTTAGCCCTGGAGGGACTGCGCGAGCGCGACGAGCGTCCGCAGCGCGACGCCGGTACCGCCCGACGGCACGTAGTCGTACGGCTCCTTCTCGTTGAACGCCGGTCCGGCGACGTCGAGGTGGGCCCAGTCGATGCCGTCCGTGAACCGCTGGAGGAACGCGGCCGCCGTGAGCGCCCCGCCCATCCGGGCCCCTCCCGACTTGACGTCGGCGACCTTGCTCTTGAGCTGCTCCTGCACCTCGTCGGTGATGGGCAGCTGCCAGAACGCCTCACCGGCAGCCTCTGCGGCGTCGAGCAGCCGGTCGGCCGTCTGGTCGTCGCTGGCCATGAGCCCGGCCGTACGCTCGCCGAGCGCCACGACGCACGCGCCCGTGAGCGTCGCCACGTCGACCATGAGGTCGGGCTTGTCCTCGGCTGCGCGGGCGAGCGCGTCCGCCATGACCAGGCGGCCTTCGGCGTCGGAGTTGTAGTTCTCGACGGTCGTCCCGCCGTACATCGTGATGACGTCGCTCGGGCGCTGCGCGGAACCCGAGGGCATGTTCTCGGCCATCGCCGCGTACGCGGTCACGGACACCTTGAGCCCGAGGTCCGCGATGACCTGGATCGCCGAGATCACCGTCGCCGCACCGCTCATGTCGCACTTCATCGTGTACATGCTGTCGCCGGGCTTCAGGTTGATGCCGCCCGTGTCGAACGTGATGCCCTTGCCGATGAGGGCGAGGTGGTTGCGCGCTCCCCGGGGGGCGTACGAGATCCGGACCAGGCGCGGCGGGCGCTGCGAGCCCATGCCCACGGCGAGGATGCCGCCGTACCCGCCCTTGGTGAGTGCCTTCTCGTCCAGGACCTCGACCTCGAGCTTGTGCTTCCTGCTCGTCGTGGCGGCTGCCTCGGCGAACGTCTCCGGGTAGAGCAGGTTGGCGGGGGTGTTGATCCAGTCGCGTGTCTGGTTCACGCCGGCAGCGGTCGCGACGGCGGCGGTGACCGCCTCCTTGGCCTCGAGCTTGGTGGAGGGCGAGACGAGCGTGACGGCACGGAGCAGCTCGTGAGGCTCGCTGCCCACCTTCGTGAACGTGTAGGCGCCCAGCAGTGCACCCTCGGCCGCGCCCTTGATGACCTCGGGCTCGGCGAGGTCGAGGCTCACCACGACGTGGAGCGGCGAGGCCGGCTCCAGCTTGGCGAGCGCCCGGATGCCGTTCGCGACGGCACGACGGACCTGCTCGGGCGTCACGTCGACGTCCCCGAGGCCGACGACGACGAGCCGGACGCCGACTGTGGGCAGGACGACCGTGCTCCCGGCCGTGGCCTTGGCCCCGAGGTCGATCGCGACCGAGAGCGGTGAGGACCCCCAGCGCTTGGTGAGGTCCTTCTCGAGGGCGGAGGGCAGGTCGACGAGCGCGGGCGTGCCCGACACCTCGGTGAGACCGACGATCACTACGTCGGCATCACGGGGGACCGACTTCGACAACGAGACCGCTACCACGACCATCACCTCTCGACTCTGCGACACGGGCAGATCGCCCCGACGGGTCAGCGTATCGCGTCGGCGATAGGCTCTCGATGGCCCATCCGGACCCCCGACACGCCACAAAGGAGCGCCCTGCCGATGACCGCGGACCAGCTCAGATCTGTCCTCCACGACCGCCACGAGGCCGCGGGGGCGAAGTTCGCGGAGTTCGGCGGGTGGCTCATGCCGCTGGAGTACGCCGGGGTGCTCGCCGAGCACACGGCGGTACGGGAGCGGGTGGGTCTGTTCGACGTGAGCCACCTCGGCAAGGCTCTCGTCTTGGGGCCCGGCGCTGCCGACTACCTCAACACGCGCCTGACGAACGACCTCTCCCGCATCGGCTCCGGACAGGCCCAGTACACGCTGCTGTGCGCCGAGGACGCCGGGACGGTCGACGACCTCATCGCGTACCGGCGCTCGGACGACGAGGTGTTCCTCATCCCCAACGCCTCGAACACCGCCGAGGTCGTGAAGCGGCTGTCCGACCACGCGCCCGACGGCGTCACCGTGACGAACCTGCATCGCGACTTCGCCGTCCTCGCCGTCCAGGGGCCGCTCTCGGACGAGCTGCTGGCATCGCTGGGGCTGCCCGTGGGCCACGACTACATGAGGTTCGCCGTCGCGACCTTGGGCGGCGTACAGCTGTCGGTCTGCCGCACCGGCTACACCGGTGAGCGCGGGTACGAGCTCGTGTGCCCGGCCGCCGACGCCGGCGCCGTCTGGGACGCGGTGGTGGCGGCGGGCGAGCCGTACGGACTCGCGCTCTGCGGGCTCGGCGCGCGGGACACCCTGCGTACGGAGATGGGCTACCCGCTCCACGGCAACGACCTGTCGCGGGAGATCTCGCCGGTCGAGGCCGGGATCCTGTGGGCCGTCGGCTGGAAGAAGCCGGTCTTCGACGGGGCGCAGGCGTTGCGGGCCCAGAGGCTCGCTCCCCACCGCGTCCTGCGTGGTCTGTCCGCGACGGGCCGCGGCATCCCGAGGCACGGCATGGAGGTCGTCGACGCCGACGGCGAGCGTGTGGGGGAGGTGACCTCGGGGACCTTCTCCCCGACGCTGCGGCGCGGCATCGCCCTCGCCCTGGTCGAGCCGTCCGTCGTCGAGGGCGACCAGGTCGGCGTGGTCGTACGGTCCCGCACCGAGGCGTTCGACGTCGTGAAGCCGCCCTTCGTCACCCCCGGGGTGCGCGGCGCGTGACCAGGCTCGCCCGGGCCCGCATCCTGCACCTCGTCGTCCTCGTCGCAGGACTGGTCGCCTTCGGGTGGGCCCTGTTCGCCCCGGTCGCGACGGTCCGTTGCCACGACCAGGTGATGCGACCCGGCGACGTCTGCTCCTACGCGAGCCTCGACGGGACGACGAAGGGTCGGACCCAGTCGTACGAGGAGCGCGTCGCCACGGAGAAGTCCGCGCGCCCTGTGGTCGGCGTGGTGGGCATTCTCGTGGCGGGTTTCGGCGGTTCCCTGCTGTGGTCCGCGACGAAGCGGGCGCGAGCGGGTCAGGCAGCCTGACGGCTCACTCGGTGGGGGCATCCCTCACTGGGTGAGGGGCATCGGCCCGTACACCGGGCGACCTTCGTGGTACAGGCTCACCGACGTCACGCCACGCTCCAGCAGGTCCTCGTACGCCTCGGTCAGCCATGCCTCGGCATCCGCCTGCGTGGGGAACGGCCCGCCGACGCCCGGGCCGTCCATCGCCTGGTCGCCGTCGCGCCACGTGAACCCGAAGTACACGACGGCCCTCAGAGCTTCGTCCCGCGCTTCACGCGCGGAGCGGGAGAGCGCCAGGGCCGGATCGACAGCGCGCGGTTGACGGCGAGCATGAACAGGCCCCGCGTCGAGGCGTTCGGCACCTTCGTGGCGAGCAGCTTCTTGTAGCCCCGCCACATCACGTACAGATCGGCCACGGCGACGATGAGCAGCGCCCACACGACGAAGACGGAGATCTCGACGAGCAGCGGCCACCGCGTCCCCAGGAGGCTCACCGCGAGCACGACGATCCAGGCGGGGAGCAGGATCTCCGTCACGTTGAACCGCGCGTCGATGTAGTCGCGCAGCAGGGCGCGCTCGGGCAGGTTGTCCTGCGCCTCCATGGCCCTGACCTGGCCGGCGCGTCGAGCCGCACGGTCCCGCTCGCGCTCCTGCTTCTTGGTGAGCACCGGGTTGACACGCTGGCGGCGTGCCGCCTCCGCCTGCCGACGGGTGGGTGTCGGCGCGCCCTTGCCCTTGCTGCGGTCGCTCGGCGCAGGGCCCGACGCGCCAGGCGTCGGCTTCTCCTGCGGGTCGTACGGGCGGAACACTCCCACGGTCGTCCTTGCTCCTCGGTGCGGATTCCCGCGCATCGTACCTGTCCAGGGATCGGGGCGGCGACGGCGAGGTCTGTTCGCGTACCCGTCCGGGGGGTCGGCTCGCCTACGCCCGAGAGGCCTGCTCGCGTACGCTCCCACCACGATGCGCGTACTCATCCTCTCCGCCGGGCTGGCGGACCTCCGCCCGGGGGCAGCCGGCGCCCTCGTCGGCCGGGCCTGGGCGGAGCTCGGCCACCAGGTCGCCGTCGTACCGCTAGGGACCGGTGGGGACGCGCTGGCGGACGCGGTGTCCGAGATCCCCGGTGTCGCGTTCCTGCGACCCGAGGCGGGGGAGTCGAGCGCGGCGCTCGGTCGTGAGCTGCGCGAGTCGCTGGCCTCCCGCACGATCCTCGTCGACCTCACGGGCGACTGTCCGGACGACGCCGGCGAGGGGCTCCTCGCGGAGATGGACGGGACCGTCATCCTGCCCGGCCACTCGCTCGTCGCCGTGGTGCGCGAGGACGAGCTCGAGGCCCCTCTGCTGGGCGTGCGAGGAGTGGCTGCCCGCCGCGCGTACGCCTCCGGCGGCGCTGACATCGGAGCCGCCCTCGCCGGGGACGCGGCCCTGTCCCGGCTGGCGTCGGCCGTCGGGATGCCCGACCCGCCGCCCGGAGCGGGAGCCGGCAACGGCCTGGCCCTCGCCGTCCTCGCCCTGGGAGGGGTCGTCCGGACCGGTCCCGCCGCTGTGGGCGACCTGCTGGGTGTGAAGGCCACGCTGGCGGCGGCCGACCTCGTCGTCCTCGTCACGCCCGCCCTCGACTTCGGGGGAGCAGGGATCGAGGAGCTGCGCGCAGCGGCAGGCTGGGCGCAGCACGCCCTCCTGCCCTGCATCGCCCTCGCCGGCCGGGTGCAGATCTCGAGCCGGGAGCTGCGGACGTTCGGCGTGGAGTCCGCCTACCAGCTCGCCGCCGACCCGGCAGGCGAGGCGTCGCGCGTCGCCCGGACCTGGAGCTGGTGACCGCCGGCCGGTCTGGTGGTTTCGCCTTCAACTCTTCACGTAGACTGTGGCGACTGGACCCGAAAGACCTTCTCGGAGGGGAAACGATATGACTGACACCGTTACGACCACGACGCAGGGCGTCATCCTGACAGACATCGCCGCGGACAAGGTCAAGTCCCTGATGGCGAACGAGGGCCGCGACGACCTCGTACTGCGCATCGCCGTACAGCCCGGTGGCTGCTCCGGGCTGCGCTACCAGCTCGAGCTCGACGACCGCTCGTTCGACGGAGACGTGGTCTCGGAGTTCGGCGGGGTCAAGGTGGCGGTCGACAAGATGAGCGCCCCGTACCTCAGTGGCGCGCAGATCGACTTCGCCGACACCATCTCGCAGCAGGGCTTCACGATCGACAACCCCAACGCCCAGAACTCCTGTGCCTGCGGGGACTCCTTCCACTGACGCACACCGCGGGTCGCGGACCCGCGCTTATACCAAACCACCTCCCGTGACTCGTCATCGGGGGGTGGTTGTGCGTTAGGCTCTGGGTCATCGAGCGTGGACGCCGGCGTGCGTTCCGGTATGGAAGGACGACGCGTGCATCGTGCTCTGACTCCCCGCAGGATAGCGGCGGGAGCCGCCGTCCTGCTGCTGACAGCCGGCTGCAGCCAGGACACGGCAGCGCAGTGGGGCCGATGGGGGATGCCGGTGGGCATCAGCCAGCAGTCGAACCACATCGGCTCGCTGTGGAGCGGAGCCTGGACCGCGAGCATGGTCGTCGGCCTCATCGTGTGGGGCCTCATCGGCTACTCGGCGCTGCGGTTCCGGCGCAAGCACCACGACGAGCGCCCGAAGCAGAACCGCTACAACGTCCCGCTCGAGATCATGTACACGATGCTGCCGTTCCTCATCATCGGCGTGCTGTTCCTCTACACCGTCCGCACCCAGGACAAGGTGATGGCGCAGACCGACAAGCCCGACCACACGATCATGGCGATCGGGCAGAAGTGGTCGTGGACGTTCAACTACTACGAGCAGGGCACGTCCCAGGTGGGGGCCGTCATCCACAACGCGGGGACGATCGAGAGCTACCCGGACCTGTACCTCCCGGTCAACCAGAAGATCCTGTTCAAGATCGAGTCGGACGACGTCGACCACTCGTTTTGGATCCCCGAGTTCTATATGAAGATGGACGCGATCCCCGGCCGGACGAACACGTTCGAGGTGACGCCGACGAGGACGGGCACCTACCTCGGGAAGTGCGCGGAGCTCTGCGGGGCGTACCACTCCCAGATGCTGTTCAACGTCCACGTCGTCACGCTGCCGGAGTACTACTCCTACCTCAACGACCTCAAGGCCAAGGGCCAGACGGGTGAGATCGCTGTGAACCCGCAGACCACGGTCGTGCCCGTCCCGAGCGCGAAGGAGACCACGAAGTGAGTGCCGTCACCGACCGGGTCGCGCTGCCCGAGACCAGGCCCGCTGTCAGGAACGACACCTGGGGCCGTCGCTTCTACCGCGTGATGACGACGACCGACCACAAGGTC
>JACRAA010000304.1 GCA_016213595.1 Actinomycetota bacterium
CGAGCCGATGCGGCCTGGACAAAGACCGAGAGATTTTCCTTGATGCGTTCCTGTCCGACATAATCGCCCAGCCGTAAAGGTCGGAGGGTACGCTCCGCTTCGCCGTCGCCGGTGACCTTGTGCGCGGTGATGACCCGGTCGGGCTGGCCCCCCACGTGCGTCACCGCGTCCCCGTCGCGGCTGAACTGCGTCTGGTACGCGTCGTAGGCCCGCTCGAGCGCCTCGCGCTCCGAGGACGCGTCCAGCCAGTCGTCGGACCTCCCCTGCGGATCGGTGACGATGACGTGGAACGGGAGCCCGAGGCCTTGGGCCGCCGCGCGCGTCGCCCGGTGCATCCGGATGTGGTCCGGGTGCCCGTAGCCGCCGTCGTCGCTGTACGAGACGAGGTCGCTGGCTCCGATGGCCCGGGCATAGGCGGCGATGTCCCCCGCCACCTCGGCCTCGTCGACCGCCGTCAGCGCGTCCGGGCCGGCCTCATCGCCCGGCCCGGCCAGGTTGGGGGTCACCCAGCGCATCCCCGAGTCGGTGTAGCGGCGCGGCCACCCACCCGAAGCCCGTGCTGGTGGCTCCCCCAGGTACGCGTGCTCGGTCACCCCCAGCGCGGCCAGCGCGGTGGTGAGCTCCTGGTGCCGGACCGCAGCCAGCTCGGGCGTCCCCTCGAGGGCCGCATGCGGTCCGGGCCGTACCTCGCCCTGCTCCCCCCGGGTCGCCGTCAGCACCGCGACCACGTCGCCACGAGCCCGTAGCGCGAGCGCGATCGCGCCCGTGGCCAGCGTCTCGTCGTCAGGATGGGCGTGGCAGAGCAGGTAGGTCCTGCCGGTCACGCCACGTGTCCGTCGGCGTGGAGGTCACCGCTGAGGGGTCTGCGGGCGACGTCCGGCTGAAGGTCCAGCGGTCGGGTGCCCTGGTCGTACGACCCGTCCCGCGCCTCGAGCAGCCGGGAGTACACCTCGGTGAGGCACTGCGCCGCGTTGTGCCAGGCGTACCGGCGGGCATGGATCCGGGCGACGACGCCCATCCGGGCCACCAGGTCCGGGTCGGCCAGCAGCCGGATCATCGCCGACGCCCAGTCGCTCGGCAGCCGGCTGTCCATGAGCTGACCGGTCTCGCCGTGCACGACGGCCTCACGGAGACCGCCGGCGGACGACGCGATGCCGGGGGGCCCGGTGGCCGCCGACTCGAGGGCGACGAGGCCGAACGTCTCGGAGTGGGACGGGACGAGGCACAGCAGGGCGCCGCGCATCATCTCCGCGAGGCGGGTCCGGCTCTGGGAGCCCAGGAACGTCACGTACTGCTCGAGCCCCAGGCGGTCGACCATCGCCCGCAGCTCCTCGGCGTACCCGGCGAAGTCCTTGCTGACCTCCCCGGCGACGACGAGGTGCGGGCGGAGCTCCTCGGGCACGAGGCCCAGTGCCGCGATGACGAGGTCGGGACCCTTGAGCGGCTGCAGCCGGCCGGCGAAGAGCATGTAGCCCTTGGAGCAGGCAGGGCCGCGCTCGTGCGGCCAGGTCCACTTGGGCTCGTCCGCGGCTCGCGGCCGGAACAACTGCGAGTCGACGCCGGGCGGGATGATGACGACGCGGTTGGGGTCAGCGCCGCAGCGGGACACGACGGTACGGGCCTCCGCCGCCGAGATCGCGACGACGAGGTCGGACTCGGTGGCGAGCAGGGCCTCCCCCGCCACGCGCGCCGGGGACTCGGGCGGCTCACCCTCGCTGAGGTAGTCCCCCGGCAGCGCAGCGACCGAGTGGTAGCTCTGAACGTGCGGCACACCCCAGCGTCGGGCCAGCGGCAGCGCCGCGATGCCGCTCATCCAGTGGTGGCTGTGGACGATGTCGTACCTGTCGAGCGCGCCCATCGCGGTGGCGAAGTCGTCGGTGTACGCGTCGATCGCCGACTTCGCGAGATGCTCGGCAGGGCCGGCGTCGACGTGACGGACCCAGACGCCTCCGCCCAGGTCCACGACGTCCGGCTGTCCCGGGCCGCTCCGGCGGGTGATCAGGTCGACCCTGTGCCCCAGCTCGGCGAGCGCCTCGGCGGTGTGCCGCTCGACCACGTTCATCCCACCTGCGTCTCCGGATCCTGGAGCATCGAGGGGGGACGTGTGCATCGACACCATGGCGATGCGCAGCTGACTTCGTAGCGGCACGACCGCATCGTAGGCGTCCAGCGGAAGCGGTGGTGTTCACGGGGGGCCGTCCGGACAGCGCGAGGACCCTGGGAGGGCCGTCGGCGACCGCTCCCCCTGGGCGGAACCATCGTCTCCGTACGGCCGTCTCAGGGAACGCGCGGCCCCTACAGTGGGTGATGTCGATCGGAGGTGGCTGTGGGTGCGTTCCTCGCCATCGGTGCGGTCGGGATCGTGCTGCTGCTGGTGTCCCTGGTCGTCGGCGAGCATCTCCACGGCATCTTCGACACTCTCGGTGGTGGCGACTGGTTCACCGGGTCGTCCCTCGCCGCCTTCCTCGGAGCCATGGGGTTCGGCGGCGCGATCGTCCAGCAGATCACGGGCAGCACACTCCTCGCCATCGTCGGCGGTCTGGCCCTCGGTGTCGCGTTCGGCGGCCTCATCGCCTACGGGATGCTCATGATGCGCCGCGCCGACACCGGAGGCGTGGTCACCACCCACGACCTCGTGGACGCGACCGGGGTCGTCCTGTCCGACATCCCGGCCCAAGGCTTCGGGGAGATCCGTGTCACCCGAGGCGGCCACATGATGAAGCTCAACGCCAAGTCCGCGATCCCCCTCGCGATGGGCACCCAGGTCACCGTCATCGACGTCCTGAGCGCTACCGCCGTCGTCGTCGAAGCCACCTACCGCTAGCCCGTACGCCCAGAGCCTAAGGAGCTCCTCGTGCCCCCCCTCGCCCTTCCCATCATCGGACTCGTCGCCATCGTCGTGCTCCTGGCGATCGTCATCATCACGCGCTACAAGGTCGCGGGCCCCAACGAGGCCTTCATCATCACCGGCGCTCGTGGCAAGGAGCTCGCCGACTCGAGCGGCGTGATGACTCAGGACCTGTCCGGCCAGCGGGTCGTCATGGGCGGGCGCGCCTTCGTCGTGCCGTTCGTCCAGCGCCTGTACATCCTCGACCTGTCGAGCCGGCGCATCCCCGTCACCATCCGGGGTGCCGTCTCCGGCCAGGGCGTCAAGCTCAACCTCGACGGAGTCGCCATCGTCAAGGTGGGCGGCAACGAGGACCAGATCCGTGCCGCGGCCCAGCGCTTCCTCACCCAGCAGGAGTCCATCGAGCCGTTCACCCAGGAGGTGCTCGCCGGAGCGCTGCGCTCCATCGTGGGCTCGATGTCGGTCGAGCAGATCATCCGTGACCGCGCCGCGTTCGCCCAGCGTGTCGCGGAGGAGTCCGAGGCGGCGCTCACCGGGCAGGGCCTCAACCTCGACACCTTCCAGATCCAGGACATCACCGACGACGGCACGTACCTGTCGGACCTCGGACGCCCGGAAGCCGCCCGCGTGGGACAGGTCGCCGCCATCGCCGAAGCCGGCGCCCGCCAGTCCGCGGAGCAGGCACGTCTCGCCGCCGAGCAGCAGATCGCCATCGCCCACCGCGCGCTCATGCTCAAGCAGGCCGAGATCAAGGCCGAGACCGACGCTGCGTCGGCGCAGGCTGCTGCCGCCGGACCTCTCGCACAGGCCGACCGGGACCAGGCGATCCTCACCGAGCAGGAGAAGGTGGCCGTACGACGGGCCGCGCTCACCGACCGCCAGCTCGACACCGAGGTGCGCAAGCCGGCGGACGCCGAGCGGTACCGGGTCGAGACCGAGGCTGCCGCGTCGCGGCAGGCGGCGATCCTGCAGGCCGAGGCGGCGAAGGCCTCCGCGATCGCGAAGGCGGAGGGCGAGGCCGAGCAGGCGCGGCTCATCGGTGTCGGCGACAAGTCCCGCCGTACAGCGCTGGCCGAGGCGGTGGCCATCGAAGGAGCCAAGGCGGGCGAGTCCGAGAAGGCCCGTCGTATCGCCGAGGCCGACGCGCTGCGTGCGGAGGGTGAGGCGGCCGGTGCGGCGATCCTGGCGAAGGGGCAGGCGGAGGCGCGGGCCATGGAGCTGAGGGCGCAGTCGTACAGCCACTACAACCAGGCGGCCGTGCTCGAGATGCTCGTCTCGGTGCTGCCCGCCATGGCTCGCGAGGTGGCCGCCCCGATGGGTCACATCGACAAGCTCACGGTGATCAGCGCCGACGGCGCCAACGCCCTCCCCAAGCAGGTCGGTACGAGCGTCGTCCAGATCCTCGAGATGCTCAAGAACACCACGGGGGTCGACCTCGAGGCGCTCGCCCGCCGGTACACCGACGTCGATGGGGACGCCGCCGTCGACGCCGGGACCGCGACCCCGGCGTACGGGTCCGCCCAAGGCTGATCCACGCGGCCTCGCAGGGGCCACCGGCACGTCAGGAACATCCAGGGCAAGCGGCGGACCGCACTGAGCGGTTCGTCGCTTGCCCTGTCTTGGGGACTCTAGAGAATTGAGTAGAGAGCCCGAGACTTCCCGATCGACGGGCCCGGGAGGAAAACCCGTTGCCGGGAGCCGGGGGCGGGCGTACGGTCCTGCTAGCTGATGGTGACTCGGGAAAGGGGGTGCGGCATGTCCACAAAGGTCATTGGGCTGTCCGCGACCGCCCATCCCGCTGAGGCACCTCTGAACTGAGCAGTGGGGTGCCTCCTCCCACAGGAGAACCCGCCTTGTTCCCACCACCTTCGCCCCAGCCCGACTGGGACAGCCTCTCTTTCACCGCCCTCGACGAGGATCTCGCCCCCAACCAGCGCTGGTCGACCTGGCCGACGGTCGAGCGGCTCCACCACGGCCCCGCGCCGTACCCCGACTGGCTCGTCACGTCGTCGGCGGCGATCGACACCGACCTCGGAGTCCTCAAGACCGGCAAGGAGGCCGACGTCGTCCTCGTCGAGCGCGCCGTGCGCGGCGATGACGAACAGGCCTGCCACCTGGCGGCCAAGCGGTACCGCAGCGTCGAGCACCGCCTCTTCCGGCGCGACACCGGCTACACGGAGGGCCGCGAGGTCCGCAACACCCGGGACGCGCGGGCCATGGCTCGCAAGTCGAGCCATGGCCGGGCCGTGGAAGCGGGCCTGTGGGCGGCGGCCGAGTGGTCGAACCTCACGAGGCTGTAAGAGGCCGGGGTGCCCGTCCCGTACCCCGTCCAGCTCGACGGCGGCGAGATCTGCATGGAGCTCGTCACCGACTCGGACGCCGACGCCGCTCCCCGGCTGCACCAGGTGAGACCCTCGTTCGACGCCCTGGTCAGCCTGTACGACCAGCTGCTCTCCGCGATGCGCACGATGACCGCCATGGGTCTGGTCCACGGAGACCTCAGCCCGTACAACACGCTGGCTGCCGACCTGGACGTGAGCCCGCGCCTCGTCATCATCGACGTGCCTCAGGTCGTCGAGCTCGCGTCGAACCCCCACGCGATGGACTTCCTGCAGCGCGACTGCCACGCCATGGCGCACTGGTTCGCCAACCGGGGCCTCCCCGTCGACGAGGGCGAGCTCGTCGCCGACCTCCTCGGCTACGCGTGGTGAAGAGCCTCCGCCCGCGACCGACCTGGCCGGGTACGCGCGATGTGGAGCAGGCGTCAGCGGCCGAGCCGCTCCGCCTTCTCGGCGACCTTCTCGTCGAAGCGGTCGCGCCGGACGACGACACGGGTGTGGGTCCCGACGGAGACGACCTCCTCGTCGTCGCTGACCGTGACGGAGAAGGACACCGTCCGCTCCTCCAGGTGAGCGACCTCGACGGTGGCGCGGATGGTGCCGCCGACGGGGGTGGGGGCTGAGTGCGTGAGGTCGATGGCCGTACCGACGGAGACCTCGTCGTGGTCGAGGTGTGGCGCGAGCGCGTCGGCGCAGGCGGCCTCGACGAACGTCACCAGCGCGGCCGTCGCCAGGACCTCCGGCATGTCCACGAACAGGGGGTAGTCGCCGGGTGCGTGGGGGACGGTCATAGCCTCGTCGACCTGCCTGCTGACAGAGTGCGTCGCGCCTTGGGCAAGGGTGGGCTCCATGGCCCGATAGTACGCGGCCCTGCAGGCCGCCAGCCGTGCTCGAGGCGAGCTGCCGGGCCGGCCCTCCTCCGTGCGGGACCACTGGTTTCCGGTCGGTAGAGTTGCCCCGATGCCTCATGACCAACCACCGACCCTGGTGGTGCGTACGGTTCTCCGCCGCGACTCCCTCCCCTTGTCCGACGCCTTCTCCGGCGACCTCACGGGTGCCTGGACGCGCGGTGACGACGGCGTCGTCGGGATCGGCGCGGCCCTGATCCTGCCCCTGCGGGATGGCCTGGCCGAAGCCGCCGACATCTGGCGACGCGTGGTCGCCATGGCCCAGGTCGACGACGAGGTCGGCGTCGAGGGGTCCGGGCTCGTGGGGTTCGTCTCCGCAGCGTTCGACGGACCGGGCGGCCGGGTCGTAGTGCCCGCGCGCATCCTCGGACAGAGGAACGGCGTCGCGTTCGAGACCACGATCGACAACGGGATCATTCGGGACGTGCCAGCGCCGAGCGCGCCTGGAGAG
>JACRAA010000307.1 GCA_016213595.1 Actinomycetota bacterium
CGGAACCACGTCGCGGTGGCCGGGGAGAACCGGTCCAGAACGTCGGCCATCACCCTCCTTGTGAGCCCCTCCTTGTGCGAGCCCCACTGTGTCATGCGGCTCCGACATTCGGGTGGGGGTCAGCCATCGGCCCGACCGCCGCAACCGCCTCCGTACCTTCAGTGGCACATAGGCGGGCGCCGGTGCGCATAGCGATCAGCGTGGGCGTATCTGCCAGTGAATGGAGGCGGGGGACCAGGGGTCCCCGGGCGGGTGATGGAGCGCCGCGCCCCGGCCTCACCGGCGTGGCTGCCGTGGTCGGTATCAGGAGGGGCCCACCCGCCTCTGGCGAGACATGGGGAACTCGCTCTTGGGCCGCCTGGCCAGACGTCTCGCGCTCCTGGCCGCGATCGTCGGCACCGCGCTCGTCCTTGCCATCGCGACGACGGGGAGGGCGGGCGACGGTCAGGTGGCGGCCCACGCCGGCAGAGGGTTGGTCCGTACATTCAGTGGCACGTAGTCGCGCGCCGGTGCGTAGAGCGATCGGCGTGGCCGTATCTGCCACTGAATGGAGATCGCCACGGACGGCAGCACCTGCCGGCTGCTGGCCGCCCGGCGACTGCACTCACCCGGTGACCAGCACCTGACCGAGGTCGTAGGCGCTGGCTCGGTCGATCTGGTCGATGCGGCACGACAGCGGCTCCCGGTCGGGGCGCCAGCGGACGAGCGACACCGCGTGCCGGAACCGGTGGCCCTCGAGCTGGTCGAACGCGACCTCGACGACGAGGTCGGGCCGCAGCGGTACGAACGAGCTGTCCTTGCCTGCCGCGGCGAACCGGGAGGGGGCTCCGCCCATCCGTACCAGCTCCCCCGACTCGTCCTTGCGCGTGAGGGGCTCGAGCTCCGCCACCAGGGCGCGTCGCATCTGGTCGGGCAGGCTCACGATGCCTCCCACGGGGATGAGCGCGAGGCCCTCGGGGGCCTCGGGGTCGAGGCCGCGACCGTCTTCCGGCGTCCACTCGGGCGGCGCCTCCCCGTACACGCCCACGAGCAGCGACCCGATCCCCTCGCCCGACTTGTGGACCCGGTAGCCGTACACCACGACATCGGCCGTCCGATGGTGCTTGATCTTGAGCATCGCGCGCTTCCCCGGCTGGTACGGCGCCTCGAGCGGCTTCGCGACGACCCCGTCCAGGCCGGCGCCCTCGAACGTCTCGAACCAGTCACGCGCCTCGGCGACGTCCGTCGTGATGCGCGTGAGGTGGACGGGGTCACCGGTGGCGAGGTGCGACAGCACCTCCTCCAGCCGGGCCCGCCGCGCACGGAACGGCTCACCCAGCAACGAGGTGCCGTCGAGCGCCAGCAGGTCGAACGCGACGATCTCGGCCGGTGTCTCCGCCGCCAGACGCCTGATCCGCGACTCGGCGGGATGGATCCGCTGGGCGAGCGCCTCCCAGGCGAGCCGCTGCGCGCCGGACTCGCCAGCGCGGACGACCAGCTCCACGTCGACGACCACGCGTTCCGGCAGCAGCCGGCGAACCGCCTCGACGACCTCGGGGAAGTACCTGGTCAGAGGCTTCTCGCCGCGGCTGCCCAGCTCGACGTCGTCCCCGTCACGAGCGACGATGCACCGGAAGCCGTCCCACTTCGGCTCGTACGCGTAAGGACCGCCCTTCGCGTCCGGGTCGGGCACCTCCGGCACCGCCTTGGCGAGCATCGGCGAGACAGGCCATTCGACTCCGAGGTCCATGCCGACAGTCTTCCAGCGCCCTGCGACACGGGCCAGGGCCTGAGGGAGCCATCCGTCGAGGGGCGCGTGTCAGGATGCACTGCATGAGCGACTCGGCGCCGGTCCGGCTGTACGCAGGGATGTTCACGAGGTCGGACCTCGTCGTCGTGGGCCTCAGCCTCGCGTTGGTGGCCGCGTCCGGCATCACCCATGCCGTGCCCGCAGGCGCTGTCGTGCCGTTCGTCGCGTCCGCCGCCGCGGTCGCCGTGCTCGCATCCCTGGTCGGACGCTCGGTGGAGCAGATGGGTGACCGGTTCGGGCCGGGGGCGACCGGTGCGCTGCAGTCGGCGCTGGGCAACCTCCCGGAGCTCTTCATCGCCCTGTTCGCGCTCAAGGCGGGGCTCGTCACCGTCGTCCAGTCCGCGCTCATCGGCTCGATCCTCGGCAACCTGCTCCTCGTCATGGGCCTCGCGTTCGTGGTCGGGGGCCTCAAGCACGGCCCCCAGGCCCTGGACTCGAAGCGGGCCCGCGAGATCGCCGTCCTCATGGTGCTGTCGGTCGGCGCCATGGTCGTACCGTCGCTCGCCGCCCACATCCACACGCCCGCGGAGGCCCACGAGGGCGCGCTCTCGACCGTCGTGTCGGTCCTGCTGGTGCTCCTGTACGCCGTCACGCTCCCCGGCAGCCTCAAGCGCAGGGAGGACGACAGCATCGTCTCCGACGCGCCGAGGTGGCCGCTGTGGCTGGCGGTCGGCCTGCTGGCCGTCGCCTCCGTCGCAGCCGCGTTCGTCTCCGACTGGTTCGTCGCCGCGCTCCAGCCCGCCATGCAGACCCTGCACATCTCGGAGGCCTTCGCCGGTCTCGTCGTCGTGGCCATCGCCGGCAACGCCATCGAGAACGTGGTCGGCGTCCAGCTCGCCGCGCAGAACCGCAGTGAGTACGCGTTCTCCGTGATCATCCAGTCGCCGCTGCAGATCGCCCTGGTGCTCGCGCCCGTGCTCGTCATCCTGTCCCAGCTGTTCGGCTTCGCGACGCTCACCCTCGTGTTCCCGCCCATGCTCATCGCAGCGGTGGCGATCGCCGTCCTCATGGCCGTCCTCATCACGTTCGACGGAGAGTCCACGTGGCCCGAGGGGGCAGCAATGATCGTCCTGTACGGCGTCATCGCGACGTCCTTCTGGTGGGGCTGAGCAGGCGCAAGATCCTACGGTCAGTGGACCGTCACGAAGCAGACGAGCCGGGTGCGCGTCTCGTCGGTACGTGCGATGTCGGCCTCCGCGGGGCACTTCGTCTGGTCCGCCGTCGACGCGTCCACGTAGACGACCTTGAGCCTGCCCGGCGCGCACCCGTCCTTCGACTCCCCGTCGCCGCCCCGGGTCACGGTCAGGCATTCGCCGACGCGCAGGTTGTAGAACAGGCACAGCTTCGTCCGGTCCAGCAGGCTGCCGGTGTAGGTGACCTCGGACGGGTCGCACGCAGGCGTGCGTCCGGTCGCGGTCACGACGTACAGCGCGGTGGAGTCGCTGCAGGCGACACGGCGGGCGTGGGCATCCGAGCCTGAGCCGCTGATGCTGACGCAGTCGCCGACCCTGGCGGCCATCGCGTCGGAGCGGGCGAAGATCGCCACGTAGCCCAGTACCGCCACCACGACCACGACGACGACCGCGCCCAGCCGGAAGAGCAGGCGCCGGGGGTTGACGACCGTGATGGTGTCGGCTGCTGGGGTCCGTGCCGCCCCAGCCCGTACCGCCTCAGCCCCTGCCGGACCGGTCGGCCTCGCCGGGTCGGCCCGCACAGCCTCGCTCTCGGGGTCGGTCGGGGTCGGCTGGGCATGCGGACCGGTCATGCGACCTCCTCCCGGCGGGTCGTACGTGCTGCACTCCGACCGTAACCCACCACGTACGGAGGTGCCGCGACCCGCCGACGCGAAGCACGCGCACGCCCACCGGCGTCCGCCACCGGCCCCGCCAGACAGCGCCGGCTGGAGACAGCACTGTGGCCGGACCCCGTGCGGGCATCCGGCCACAGTGCGTACGGGTCCTCACCGCATGAGAGCAGTGCCCTCGCTCTTGCGGGCCTCGTTCTCGTTGCGGATCTTGTCGAACAGCGAGTCGGTCAGGGGGTACTTCCAGAAGATCACCATCGCGGCGATGGCGCACAGGGCGGGCAGCAGGCCGATGGTGAAGCGGATCGCCCAGATCGCCGAGTCCGGCTGTACGGGGTTCGGGGTGGTCGCCGACGCGGACAGGTAGCCGCCGAAGGCGAGCGCCCAGGCACCGACCGCGCCACCGATGGACTGGGTCACCTTGCGGGTGAAGGAGAACAGGGCGTACGTCGCACCCTCGGACCGCTTGCCGGACTTCCACTCGCCGTACTCGACGGTGTCCGCCTCGAGGCCGAACATCACGGTGTTGATCAGCGACGCGCCGACACCCTTGACCGCGAGGAGCACGAGGGCCAGGACGAGCGCGCCCGACGGCGTGAAGAACAGGGCGACGCCACCGACGATGGTGAAGGCGCCGCACCACTGGAAGACCGACTTCTTGCCGAAGCGACGGATGATCGCGGGGATGAGGGGCGTGATGAGCAGTGCGATGCCGGAGTTGACGAGCGTCATGGTGGCTGTCTGGGAGATGTCGCCCATGACGTACTTGGCGTAGTAGGCGGTCGCACCGCCCACGGCGAACAGGCCGATCAGGTAGAAGAAGCTGGCGGCGCAGAGGAAGGCGAGCGGCTTGTTGTGCTTCAGGGTGTCGACGGTCTCGCGGATCGTGACGCGCGGTGTGGCCCGGACGACGGTCTCTCGGCACATGAAGAACGTCAGCAGGTAGGCGATGGAGCCGACGACCACGAACACGAGGGTCGTGACCGTGAACACGTGCTGGACGTTCTGGCGGTACACGAGGGCGGCGGCCTCATAGGTCGCCTTCGCCGCCGCGTCAGCGTTCGCCGCGAGCTTGGGGGCGGTCTTCTGCAGCGCCGAGATCTGGGGGGCCACGATGTAGGTCAGGAGGATGCCGCCGACCGCCGCACCGAAGGCGCGGGCCGCGACGAGCTTGGCCCGCTGGCTCACCGACTGGGTCATCGCCGAGGCCAGGGAGCCGTACGGGATGTTGACGAGCGAGTAGGCCAGCCCCAGCACCGCGTAGGCGAGGTACATGTACAGGACCCGGCCCGACGTCGAGAGGTTCCAGTCGAAGAGGCCAAGCCACTTCACGCCCGGCGCCGGCACGTTGAAGTTGAGGACGCTGAGCACCAGGACGGGCACGGCGAACCACAGGATGAACGGACGGAACTTGCCGAACCGGGTCATCGTCCGGTCGACCATGCGGCCTGCGAACAGGTCGGTGAACGCGTCCCAGAGGCGCACGACGAGGAACATGGTGCCCACCGCCGCCGCGGTGACCCCGGCGACGTCTGTGAGGTAGTAGAGGAGGAACGAGGTCCCCATGGAGAACGCGAGGTTGTTGGCGAAGTCGCCCAGGCCGTAGCCGAGCACTGCCCTGGCGGGCTGCTTCGCCAGCGACCCAAGGCCACTGGTGGGTGGTACTGAGACGGTGGTGGACATGTCGATCCTTCGGGTCTGCGCGGCATCGGTGCCGTTGCCAGAAAGGTAGGTCCCGTTGCCGACCCGATGGAAACTCTTGCCCAACGTTGCCAGTTTCCAGCTGGGCGGTGCAATGGTGTGGAGGTGTCCGTACGGTCGTTTGGATAGGGGTCGGATGGATACGGTCGGATAAACACGGTCGGACAACCACGGTCGGATGCAGATGCCGAGCAGAGCAGTCGTCCCGTAGCGGAGTGGTCGGAGGGGCAGCATGGCCAAGGATGCAGTGACGATGAAGGACGTCGCGCGCCGGGCGGGTGTCGCCGTGTCCACGGTGTCCCGTGCGCTCGCCTCGCCGGAGAGGATCAGCGCAGAGACGAGGGACGCGATCCTGCGCGCGGCGCGCGAGGTCGGCTACGCGGCCCCCGCCCCGAAACCGGCTCCCCGCACGAACCGTGGCTACGTGGCCCTGCTGGTGCCCGACATCACCAACCCCTTCTACTTCGACATCATCCGCGGCTCCCAGGAACGGCTCCGCAACTCCGGCTACACCCAGATCCTCATCGACACAGAGGAGTCGGCGACGGCGGAGCGGGCCTCGCTCGACCAGCTGGTCCAAGCCGGCACGGGCGCGATCGTCGTCGCCAGCCGGCTTCCCGACGAGGACCTGCGCGACCTCGCGGTACGGACGCC
Source organism: Actinomycetota bacterium (assembly GCA_016213595.1). Taxonomy (GTDB): domain Bacteria; phylum Actinomycetota; class Actinomycetes; order Propionibacteriales; family Propionibacteriaceae; genus Fen-668. The sequence continues at coordinate 5,949 of JACRAA010000307.1, forward strand.
GCTCGTCACGCTGAACAGGACGATCGAGGGCATCCCGGCGGTGACGATGGACACGGCAGCCATCGTCGGCCAAGCGGTCGAGCACCTGGCATCCCTCGGCCACACCCGCATCTGCTACGTGTCCGGCTCAGAGCGGTCGGCGACCAACCGTCGCCGATGGGAGAGCTGCCAGGACGCCGCCGAGCGTCTCGACCTCGAGGTGACGCGGATCGGCCCGTTCAACCCGAAGCCGGACTCCGGGGCCGCCGCAGCGGATGTCCTGTGGCACAGCGGCGCCACCGCGGGCATCGCCTTCAACGACATGCTCGCCATCGGGATGCTGCAGCGGTTCCACGAGCGCGGGATCACTGTCCCGGACGACATCAGCATCGTGGGCTGCGACGACATCTTCGGCTCCGACTTCTGCTCGCCGCCGCTGACGACCATCAGCGGACCCACGCGCCGAGTGGGACGAGAGCTGACGTCGCTGCTCCTCACACTGCTGGAGGGTCACGAGCTCGGCCAGGGCACCGTGATCGAGCTTCCCGTCCACCTCAAGCTGCGCGGCTCGACGGGCCCTGCGCCCGCACGCCCCTGACAGACCTTCCGTGCACAGAAAGTGGCAACGTTGTGCAACGGTTTGCAGGACAGGGCGTCGCTGGAGTGGAGTGATGGCAACGCCATAGGAGGCCAGCTGTGACACACGTCATCCAGAACGTCAGCACGGACGGGTCGACCGCTGCACTGACCGCGTACCGGCCCCGGCGCGACCACTTCGTCGGAGTCGACTCCGACGGGTGCGTCTTCGACGCCATGGAGATCAAGCACAAGGAGTGCTTCATCCCGGCCACGATCAGGTGCTGGCACCTCAAGGCCGCCTCCTCGCTGGTCCGGGAGACCGCCGAGTTCGTCAACCTGTACTCGGACGGCCGCGGCCTCAACCGCTGGTTGGCCCTGCTCCGCCTCTTCGACCTCCTGGCCGAGCGCCCCGAGGTCGCCCGCCGCGGAGTCACGGTGCCCGCCGGTACAGCCCTGCGCCGGTTCGTCGCCTCCGGCTCCCCGCTGAGCGCCGCGGGGCTCCGCCGCTACGCGGCCGTGCATCCCGATCCCGAGCTCGACCTC
>JACRAA010000036.1 GCA_016213595.1 Actinomycetota bacterium
GCCGGACCTGGCGATCCGCGTTGAGATCACGCTGAACGGCAAGGGTCCGGTGGTCCGGGCCGAGGCCTCGGCCGACGACAAGATGGCGGCGTTCGAGCACGCGCTCGACAGGCTCAAGACCCAGCTCCTGCGCGCCTCGGACCGTCGGAAGGTCCACCACGGCCTGCGTGGGAACGGTGTCGCCAAGCCGGTGGAGCCGGTCCTCGAAGAGGAGGAGCAGACCACTCCGGACGTACGGACGGTGGCCGGCCTCGAGGTGCAGGGAGACGGGCCGCTGGTCGTCCGCGAGAAGAAGTTCGCGTCGTCGCCCCTCACGCTCGCCCAGGCACTCGACGAGATGGAGCTCGTCGGACATGACTTCTTCCTCTACCTGGACAAGGAGTCCAGCCAGCCGAGCGTCGTCTACCGGCGCAAGGCGTACGACTACGGAGTCATCCATCTTGATGTGGAGGCGACGGCCTGAGTCGCGAAGGGCGTCCGGTGCCAGCCCGGGCGCCCTCCGGCCGCCACTAGGATGTACTGCGACCCCGGGACTGCCGGGGAGGAAGTAGGGACCTCGGGTGGCTTTGCTCGACAGGATGCTGCACATCGGCGAGGGCCGTCAGCTGAAGAGGCTGCAGGCCGTCGCCCGCCAGGTGAACTCCATCGAGGGCGACTACACCGCCATGTCGGACGAGGACCTGCGCGGCCAGACCGCCGACCTCAGGCAGCGCTACGACAACGGAGAGAGCTTGGACTCCCTCATGCCCGAGGCGTTCGCCACGGTGCGGGAGGCGTCGACGCGGGTGCTGGACAAGCGTCACTTCGACGTCCAGATCATGGGTGGGGCTGCGCTCCACTGGTGCAACATCGCCGAGATGAAGACCGGTGAGGGCAAGACCCTCGTCGGTGTCCTCCCGTCGTACCTGAACGCCCTCACGGGCAAGGGCGTGCACATCGTCACGGTCAACGACTACCTGGCCCAGTTCCAGTCGGAGCAGATGGGTCGTATCCACCACTTCCTCGGCCTCGAGGTCGGCGCGATCCTCGCGCACATGGATCCCCCTGCCCGGCGGGCCGCCTATGCGTGCGACGTCACGTACGGCACCAACAACGAGTTCGGGTTCGACTACCTGCGAGACAACATGGCGCTGTCCCTCGAGGACTGCGTCCAGCGCGGCCACTACTACGCGATCGTCGACGAGGTCGACTCGATCCTGGTGGACGAGGCCCGGACCCCCCTCATCATCTCCGGCCCTGCCGAGGACACCGTCCGCTGGTACCCGGAGTTCGCGCGGATGGTGAAGCGGCTGCAGCGCGACAGGCACTACGAGGTCGACGAGAAGAAGCGGACCGTCGCGATCCTCGAGGAGGGGATCGCGGTCGTCGAGGACCGGCTCGGGATCGACAACCTGTACGAGTCGGAGAACACCCCGCTGATCTCGTACCTCAACAACGCGATCAAGGCCAAGGAGCTGTTCAAGCGCGACAAGGACTACGTCGTCATGGACGGCAATGTCCTCATCGTCGACGAGCACACCGGCCGCACGCTCGACGGCCGACGCTACAACGAGGGCCTGCACCAGGCGCTCGAGGCGAAGGAGGGCGTGCAGATCAAGGAGGAGTACCAGACCCTCGCGACCATCACGCTCCAGAACTTCTTCCGTATGTACGACAAGCTCGCGGGGATGACTGGCACCGCCAAGACGGAGGAGTCCGAGTTCCAGAAGATCTACGGCCTCGGCGTGATCCCGATCCCGACGAACATGCCCATGATCCGGGTGGACCAGAAGGACCTGATCTACCGCACGGAGGACGCGAAGTTCGACGCGATCGTCTCCGACGTCACCGAGCGCCACGAGAACGGCCAGCCCGTCCTCATCGGCACCGCGTCCGTGGCGAAGTCCGAGCGGCTGTCGAAGCTGCTCGTCCGGGCGGGCATCCCGCACGAGGTCCTCAACGCGAAGCAGCACGCGCGTGAGGCGGCCGTCGTCGCGCTCGCCGGCCGGAAGGGCGCGGTCACCGTCGCCACGAACATGGCTGGTCGTGGCACCGACATCATCCTCGGCGGCAACCCCGAGTTCCTCGCCGACGCGGTCCTGCGGGAGCGCGGGCTCGACCCGGTGGAGAGCTCCGAGGAGTACGAGGCGGAGTGGGCGGACACGTTCGAGAAGATCAACCAGCAGGTCGCCGACGAGCACGACGAGGTCGTGGAGGCCGGCGGGCTGTACGTGATCGGCTCGGAGCGTCATGAGTCCCGACGTATCGACAACCAGCTCCGAGGCCGCTCGGGACGTCAGGGCGACCCGGGCGAGAGCCGGTTCTTCCTGTCGCTGGGCGACGACCTCATGCGCCTGTTCAAGAGCGACATGGTCGACTGGTTCATGCGGGCCCTCAAGGTCCCGGACGACGTCCCGATCGAGGACAAGCGGATCACGAAGATGATCCAGAGCGCGCAGGAGCAGGTCGAGGCGCAGAACTTCGAGATGCGCAAGAACGTCCTCAAGTACGACGACGTCATGAACCGGCAGCGTCACGCCATCTACTCCGACCGTCGTGCCGTGCTCGAGGGCGCCGACGTCGAGGAGAAGCTGCGCGCGACCGTGACGCGGGTGGTCACCCAGTTCGTGCAGAACGCGACGCAGGGGTTCGAGGAGGACTGGGACCTCGAGCAGCTGTGGCTGGACCTCAAGCAGCTCTACCCCGTCTCGCTCGACCGCTCCGCCTATGAGGACCGGGAGGTCACCACGGAGGAGCTCGTGGCCGACTTCACGGAGGACGCGCAGAAGGCGTACGACCTCCGCGAGGAGGCTCTGACACCCGAGGTCATGCGCGAGCTGGAGCGGCGGGTCCTGCTCACCGTGCTGGACCGCAAGTGGCGCGAGCACCTGTACGAGATGGACTACCTGCGCGAGGGCATCGGCCTGCGGGCCATGGCCCAGCGTGACCCGCTCGTCGAGTACCAGCGCGAGGGCGGCGTCATGTTCCAGGCGATGATGGACTCCTTCATGGAGGAGGTCGTCGGCTACCTGTTCAACCTGCACGTCGAGGCCGTCCAGCAGCCTGCTCCGGTGCTCGACTCCGAGGGCGCGCCGGTGGACCTCGTGGCGGCGGTCAAGCGGTACCACGACTCCGAGCTCGAGGCCGAGGCGGCTGCGGCCCGTCGGCAGCTGCACATCGGGGCAGCAGGCCTCACGGACACGGCGCCACGCACCGAGAAGCGCTCGCGGGGCAAGGACGTGGCCGCCGAGAGTGTGGACGAGGACGACGAGCCGATGGTGAGTGCGGGTGCGCGGACGAGCGCTGCCCGTACCTCCCGGCCCGGGACCCAGGGACGGCGCAACAAGAAGCGGCGCTGACGGCGGCTGGTCGGCCGCGGTCCGGATCCCGGGTCACGGCCCGACGACCAGTGCCGTACAGCGCCAGCGGTCCCTGCGTCGGTCCAGTCGGTAGGCGAGTGCGGCGTACCCGCGGCCGCGACGCAGCCTGACCGTCACCTCGTACGAGCCGTTCGCCGTGCGCTGGGCCCGCACCGAGGCCACGCTGGGAGGCGTTCTCCGGTACGTGCGGCTCGCCTCCGCGAGCACCCTCAGTGGCGGGTCATCCAGGTAGCGGCCGAGCTGCATCGGCGGCCTCAGCCCGGCCAGAACCTCTGTCATGACTCGGGCCAGGGAGGTCGCCGTCCGGCGCACTTCGTCGGCGACGTCCTCCCCGAGGACCTGAGGGACGACCTTCTCCGTGTCGAAGGGGAGAGCCGGTTGCCCTATCCGGTCCCGGGACTCATCTTCGACGAGGTCGTCCCAGCGCCAGGCGGGCGCTCGGACGCCGACACGCAGGATGTGGCACCGGGCGAGGTCGGGACTGAGCAGGGGAACGACGTCGGCCATGGCTGCCACGCTGCCCTGCGACCGCCTCCGAGCGCCAGCATTGCTCGTCCCTGCTGTGGACAACTGGGTTCGGTCGCACCCGGCGGTGGGGGATGGGTATCGTCAGCGGTGAGCCACTGGAGGAGAACGAATGGCTGAACCCCTGTCGCAGACCGAGATCGCCACCCTGTCCCGCGGGGTCGGCGGCACGCCGTGGCCCCTCACGTTCGTCGACGTGTTCACCCACTCGTCCGGCGATGCCGTCCTCGAGCTCGACGAGGTCACAGACCGCGTGAGCGACCGGCTGCCTTTCGCGCCGCGCTTCCGCCAGCGGATCCGGGAGACGGTGACGGGGCTCGACTGGGTCGACGACACCGAGTTCGACATCTCCCGGCACGTGCGTCGCGTGACGCTCGCGGCTCCAGGCTCCCTGACCCAGGTCACGGACCTCGTCGCCGAGGGCATGACCACGCCCTTCGACCCTGCTCACCCGCAGTGGGACCTCGTCCTCGTGGACGGCCTGCGTGGCGGGCAGATCGCCCTTGTCTGCCGCAGCCACCCCTCGTACGTGGACGGTGGCGACCATGTGCACCTGCTCCATGAGCTGTACGACGACGAGCCCGTCCGGGAGCGGCCGATGCCGGTCCCGTGGGAGCCCACGCCGGAGCGGAATGCGGGGGACGACATCGTGTCCGGGGTGATGGGTGGCATCAACGACCCCGTCGGCATGCTCGGTCGGCTGAGCTCCCGGGTCATCCGCACTGTGGGCCAGAGCGTGGAGTGGGCGCAGCAGCAGGGCCTGCCGGGGCTTCTGAGGCGGGAGCCGGTGGCCCCCACCACCCGGTACGTCGGGGGCGTCCTCGTGTCGCTCGCAGCCGTCAACCGGGTGCGGGACGCGGCGGGCGTGACGACGCACGACGTGCTCCTCGCGCTCGTCACCGCCGGCCTGCGGCAATGGCAGACGCAGCTCGGCGATGAGCCGAGCGACGTGGTGGCCCTGGTGCCTCTTGCCGTCCGCGAGCGGGGGAGGGTCCCTTCAGCCATCCGGTGCGCCGTGGCGCCCCAGTACGTCACGCTGCCCGCCCGCAACGCATCGCCGCAGGGCCGCATCGACCAGATCGCGTCCCTGACCCGGACGCGGATCGACTCCGGCGCGACGATCGAGGCCGACCGGCTGACCCGCCTGGCCGGCTTCGCGCCGGCGACGCTGCACGCCGTTGCCGGCCGTACCGTCACCTCGGGACGCGACCACGACGTGTACCTGGGCAACGTGCCCGGTCCCCGGGCACCGCGCTACTTCGGCGAGTGGCAGCTCCACTCGAGCTACCCGGTGCTGGGACTCGCCGACTCGGAGGACGTCACCGTCTGCCTCACCACGTACAACGGGCGGGTCGGCATCGGCGTCGCCGCCGCCGCACCCGTACCGGCCTTCGTCGAGGGCGTCACCAGCGAGCTGTCCCGCCTGGACGGCGGGCGTCGATGACGGTCGTGCTGGTTCCCGTCTCCCGTGACCAGGTGAGGGAGCTGCGGCAGGCGCCGCTGCCAGGGCCGCTCCCAGGGTTCGCCGTGACGCCCGCGCTGCTCGACACCTTCGGACTCGCCGCCGGCGAGGACGAGGAGGCCGACCGTACCGCCCTGCTGCTCGCGGGACTGTCCGCGCTCCTGTCGTACGGACGGCGCCTGGCCCTCGTCGTGGAGACCGCGCCGACGGACACCGGCGACCCTTTCGGCGAGGTGACGCTGGCAGGCCTCGCATGGCCCGAAGTGAGCGCCATCTTCGCCGACGCGCCGGAGGCGGAACCCCTCGTCCGGGCGACGGCCGAAGGGGTCGTGGGCCTTGACCTCGACGCCGCCTGGGACACGGAGGAGGTCCAGGCGCTCCTGGGCGAGCACGACCTGCTCTGGTACGGGCCGGAGGAGGCCGAGGCCGTGCTCGGCGCGTAGCGTCTGGTCTTCTCGCCCGCGGCGAGCAACACTGTGCGACATGCCACGATCAATCTGGAAGGGCGCAATCTCCTTCGGCCTGGTGACGATCCCTGTCAAGGTGTACGGAGCCGTCGAGGAGAAGGACCTGAGCTTCCGGCAGGTGCACGCCAAGGACGGCGGCCGCATCCGGCAGAAGCGCGTCTGCGAGAAGTGCGGCGAGGAGGTCGAGTACGCCGACGTGGCAAAGGGGTACGAGGCCGCGGACGGCCGGATCGCGATCCTCGACAAGGAGGACTTCGAGAACCTGCCGCTGGCCACGACGAAGGCGGTCGAGGTGCTCCAGTTCGTCGATGCCAGCGAGATCGACCCGATCGCCTTCGACAAGCCGTACTACCTCGAGGCGGAGGCGACGGGGCAGAAGCCGTACGTGCTGCTCCGCAACGCGCTCAAGGAGTCGGGCAAGGTCGCGGTGGTCAAGGTGGCCCTGCGCTCCCGCGAGTCACTGGCCGTGCTCCGGGTCACGGACGACGTCATGGTCATGCAGACGATGCTGTGGCCCGACGAGGTGCGTGACTCCTCGTTCGCGGCGCCCTCTGACGACGTCTCGGTGTCGAAGGCGGAGATCGGCATGGCGACCCTGTTCATCGACCAGATGTCGGGGGAGTTCACGCCCAGCGACTACACCGACGCCTACCGGGAGGCCCTCGAGACGGTCGTCGCCTCGAAGCTGGAGGGGGTGGCGATCCCAGCTGCCGAGCAGGCATCGGCGACGGAGACCAACGTCGTCGACCTGGTCGCAGCGCTCCGTGCATCCGTTGAGGCGGCCAAGGCGCGGCGTGCGGAGGGGGAGAAGGCGTCGAAGGCGAGCTAGCCAGGTCTTCTGCGCCTGACTTGCCGGAGGGCTTGTAAGGTTGATCGATAAAGTGTATCGTTAACGTCATCGATCAACCGGAGGCGTGTGATGGGTGACAAGACCTGCGTGACCATGAAGACCCTGGCCACGAAGCTCGGTGTCTCCGTGACCACGGTCTCGAACGCGTACAGCAAGCCGGACCGGCTGTCCGCCGAGCTGCGGGAGCAGATCTTCGCCACGGCGAAGGAGCTCGGGTACTGCGGGCCCAGCGCGGCCGGGCGGGCGTTGCGCAGCGGCAAGACAGGGGTCTGCGGGTTCCTCCTCGGTTTCGGCGGGGTGCCTCACGCCTTCGCCGATCCCTACAGCGTGATCTTCCTGGGCGGACTGGCGGAGGCCGCTGAGGAGTACGGAGCCTCCGTCCTGCTGCTCCGTGCCCCTGAGGATGCGGACGACGCCGCTGACCTCCTGCGGCGCGCCCCGATCGACGCCCTGGTGGTGTCCTCCACGGTCGGGGAGGTGGCGTACGAGGCGCAGCTCCGGCAGCGGGGCGTGCGGATCGTACGCACGGAGGCAATGGAAGCTGGTGACTGGGTGACGATCAACGACGTCGAGGCTGGTCGGATGATCGGCTCGCACCTGGCCCAGCTCGGGCATCGGAACCTCGTCGTCATCGCCAGCGGCGGGGGCACGGGAACCGAGGAGTTCGATGTCGCCGACGAGGCGATGCTGTGCCGGCTCGGGGGAGAGGCGTGGGCCCGTGACCGCGTCCAGGGGCTGTCGGAGGCACTGCCCGACGCTCGCATCCGTGTCGTGTTCGCCGGTGGCTACTCGAGGCTCGGGGGCCATGCGGCGACCGGTCAGACGCTCGACATGAAGGACCGCCCCACAGCGGTCGTCGCGTTGAGCGACGTGCTCGCCCTCGGTGCCTGGGACGCCGCCCTCGAACGGGGGCTCCACCCGGGCAGGGACGTGTCGATCTCCGGCTTCGACGACATCCCCGAGTGCGGCTTCCTCGGCATCACCACGGTCCATCAGCCGATCGCCGAGAAGGGCCGTCTGGCCGGGCGGCTCGCCATGGACCCCGACTATCCCCAACGGCAGGTCACACTGCCCGTCGAGCTTGTCGTCCGGTCGAGCACCGGGCCGGCTCCCAAGAACTGACGCATGAAAGAAGGAAGAAGATGACAGTCCAGCTCACCACCCAGATCCTCGCCGCCGAGCGCAACCGGCCGGCCACCGCCGTCATGGAGGGCAGGTTCGTCCCGACCGTCCACGTCGGTGTCCGTTGGGTCAGCGCCAGAGCCCTCCGGGCATCCGCCCGGCTGGGCCTGCGACTGGCCGACCGCCTCGAACGCGACTACCGCATGGCCGCCTGACCGCTCGCACTCAACGCGTCGCGCCCGGCACCGTCAGGTGCCGGGCGCGAGTCGTGTCCTGTCAGGCTGAGAGCCAGTCGTCGCCGACCCGCTGCTGGAGGCCGATGCCGTCGAGGACGGCCGGCGCGGCCGACTGCTCCAGCTTCTTGCCGACGAACGGGATGTTGACCGTGAGGTCGCCGGAGTAGTCGACCTTGGTCCCCCTACCGCCCGCGTACATCCGGGCCGTCCCGTTCATCTCGACGGGAAGGCCGGGGACAGCGAGCGTGAACGTGGCCTTCCGGGACCCATCCGCACCTTCGTACGACCACACCAGGTCCTCGACGATGGTGATGGTGCTGCCGGTGAACTTGGTCACGGCGGACGGGGACGGGAGCGTCCGGGAGACTGTGGTGTGCATGCCGTCCACGGTGACCGCGTACTTCTGGGCCTCGGAGGCGACGCAGACCTTCTCGAGGAACGCGGAGTCGGTGAGCATCGCGACGACCTGTGACGGTGACGCGGCGAAATCCTGCTGGGTGGTGAGCTGCATGCCGTCCATTGTGGCCGACCCCGAGCGGTTATCGTGGCAGCCGGAGCGGCAGTGGCGCCGCCAAGCGGAGGTTCGCAGATGTCTCACGCGCTGACGACGGACGAGACGATGGTCGCTCGCGTCGTCGACAAGCTGAATACGGGGTCGGCAGAACAGGTCGAGGATCCTCACGAGCTGGTGAGCAGGTACCTCGAGCACCAGCACGGCGAGGACCTCGACGACATCGGCGCGAACGACCTCGCCGCACTGGTCTCCGCGCACGTGAGGCTCGCCCAGCAACGCCCGCAGCACGCCGACAACGTCGTCGTCGCGGTGCCCGAGGACTCGAGGGAGGTACGGCTGTCCGGCTCGACCGTGCTGCAGGTCGTCACGGACGACCGCCCCTTCCTCGTCGACTCGCTGACCATGGAGATCACCCGGCAGGGCTGGACGATCCGCCACCTGTTCCACCCCCAGCTGGTCGTCGACCGCGACGACGAGGGGCAGCTCGTATCCCCAGGGACGGGGACTGCCGTGGGGGAGTCGTGGATGACCTTCGTCGTCTACCCACCGCTCGGCGTGGCCGCGGAGGAGCTGGCGGACGGGCTTGTCGCCGGCGTCGGCGAGGTGCTGGGTGAGGTGAGGGTCGCGACGGACGACTGGGACGCGATGAGAGCCCGGCTCGGCGACGCCGTGGACCTGCTGGGCAGCAGCCGGTACGACCGTTGCCAGGACCGGGACCGTGCGCAAGAGATCCTCCGCTGGCTGCTCGACGACAACTTCACGCTGCTCGGCTACCGGGAGTACACCTACGACGGGGCTCGCTACCTGCCGGTCGCCGGCACGGGGCTCGGCGTGCTCCGTGCGGGCGAGGACACCTTCCATGCACTCCCGGCCGCAGGGGACTCCGAAGTGCTCGTGTTCACGAAGGACTCCGTGCTCTCGCGCGTCCATCGGCCCGTCTACCGCGACTACGTCGGTGTCCGGGTCCTCGACAGCCACGGCTCGATCGTCGGTGAGCGACGCTTCGTCGGCGTGCTCGCCTCGCCCGCGTACACGGAGCCCGTCACGCGGATCCCGATCCTCGCGCCGAAGGCCGCGGAGATCTTCCGTCGCTCGGGGTACGGCCCGCAGAGCCACGGCTACAAGGCGCTGCTCGCGACGCTCAACACGTACCCGCGCGACGACCTCCTCCATGCCGGCGCCGACGAGCTGTACCCGATCCTCGAGCGGATCGCGACCCTTGGGGAGCGCCGGCAGGTCCGGGTGTTCTGCCATCGTGACCGCTGGGGCCGGTTCGTGAACTGCCTCGTCTACCTGCCACGCGACCGGTACACGACGGCGACCGCCGACAGGATCCGGAGGATCCTCTCGGAGCGGTTCGGGGGAGTCGCCGTGGACCAGTCGGCGCTCGTCACGGAGTCCGTGATGACGCGGCTCGGCGTCGTCGTCCGCCTTGCGGAGGGGGCAGAGCCGGACGTCGACCTCGACGCGCTGGAGGACGAGCTGACCGAGGCGATCCGTACGTGGGAGGAGCGCTTCATCGACCGGGTCTATTCGTGGCCGAGCGAGCTTCGAGGCGTGGACTTCCCGGACTCCTACAAGGAGATCTTCTCGCCCAGGCAGGGTGTCGAGGACCTCGAGCAGCTGAACTCGCTGAGCGACGTGGACGAGCTGGGCGCAGCGGTCCTGGACACCGGCCCGGACGACGCCGCGGACCTGCGGCTCCGTCTGTACCGGCGCTCGCGACTCGCACTCCCCGACGTGCTGCCGCACCTCGACAGCCTCGGCGTGTCCGTCATCGACGAGTGGCCGTTCGAGCTGAGCCTTCGCGGGGAGCCTGCGTGGGTGTACGAGTTCGGTCTGGTCAACGGCGGGCAACGCTGGGACGGCGGCGACCGAGCGCGCTTCATCGACGCTTTCCAGGCTTCTGTCACGGGAAGCCTCGAAATCGGACCGATGAACGCTCTGGTCACCGTGGCGGGGCTGACCTGGGAGGAGGTCGGCCGGCTCCGGGCCATGGAGCGCTACCTCAAGCAGGGCGGCATGCCCTACTCGTACGCCTACATCGCGGCCGCACTGCAGGCCCACCCATCGCTCGCGGCCCAGCTTGTCGCGGCGTTCCGGGTAGCCCACGACCCGGACCAGCCGGGCGACCCCCAGGAGCACCGGGAGGCTGCCGAGGAGCTGCTTGCCGGGGTCGAGTCCGAGCTCGACCAGGTCGCGAACCTCGACCAGGACCGGATCATCCGTGCGTTCGTGGCACTCCAGCGTGCGATCGTCCGCACCAACGCCTTCACCGACCTGGGTGACGGCGCGGTGGCGGTCAAGCTGCTGCCCCGGGAGCTCGTACTGCTGCCGGAGCCCCGGCCTGCGTACGAGATCTGGGTCTACTCCCCGCGGGTGGAGGGGGTCCACCTGCGCTTCGGCCGCATCGCGCGGGGCGGGCTGCGCTGGTCGGACCGCGCCGAGGACTTCCGGACGGAGGTGCTGGGACTCGTCAAGGCGCAGATGGTGAAGAACACCGTCATCGTCCCCGTCGGCGCGAAGGGGGGCTTCGTGGCCCGGCAGCTGCCCGACCCCGCGGCGGACCGGACAGCCTGGCTGGCCGAGGGCCAGCACGCCTACCGGATGTTCGTCACGGCCCTGCTGTCCGTGACCGACACGATCTCGCAGGGCGTCGTCGTTGGTCCCGACCGCGTGGTCCGGCACGACGACGACGACCCGTACCTCGTCGTGGCCGCCGACAAGGGGACGGCCACCTTCTCCGACCTCGCCAACGAGATCTCCCTGGAGCGTGGCTACTGGCTCGGCGACGCGTTCGCCTCCGGCGGCACCAACGGCTACGAC
>JACRAA010000308.1 GCA_016213595.1 Actinomycetota bacterium
GAGGTTGGCCCTCGGCAGCTCAGGCAGCTCCTGGGCGACGACATCGAGGTACGCGGCTCCGGCGCACACGAGGATCTGCTCGTCGGGCACAACACCTGCGACACGTTCGTACGCGATCCTCAGCAGCGAGGTGCCGTCGATGAGGCGGAGCAGCTGCTTCGGCATCCCGTGCCGGGACAGCGGCCACAGCCGGGTGCCGGCCCCACCGGCCATGATGACGACGTAGCGCATGGGCGGCAGCCTACGGCGGGCGGCTCCGACGGATGCGGCGGGACGCGGCGTGCCGTCTACGCTGACGCCATGACAGCGCTCGTCGCGGCCCTGGTTCGGCGTGCCGGACGCGACGGCGGCCGCCCCCTGGTCACGTACTACGACCTCGCCTCCGTCGCCCGTACGGAGCTGTCCGGCCGTACGTTCGCGAACTGGGCCGACAAGACCTACCACCTCCTTGTCGAGCTGGATGTGCTCCCCGGTGACGAGGTGGCGATGCCGCTCGCCGCCAGCCATCCCGGTCACTGGGTGACGCTCGCGCTGATGGCCGGCGCCTGGCAGGCAGGGGCAGTGGTCGTGCCGAGCGCGACCCCCGACGCGGCAGTGACCGTAGTGGGTCCCGGCGAGGTGGGCCTCGAGGCGCAGGGCGTCGTGCTCGCCTGCTCGCTCCATCCGCTCGGGTTCGGGTTCTCGGACCCCCTCCCGGCGGGCGTGGTCGACTTCTCCGTCGAGGTACGCAGCCAGCCCGACGCCCATGCCGCCGAGCCTGTCCCGGAGTCAGCCCTGGGCTGGCGCGACGGCGAGCGCATGCTGAGCCATGCCGACCTCGCCGCCATTCCTCCGGTTCCGGCCCGTAAGCTCGTCCGGCCCACGACACCGCTTGCCACCGTGACGGCTGCGTACCTCGGGCCCCTTCTCGGCGGTGGTTCTGCCGTCGTGGTGGCCGGCGACGACGAGACCGCCCTCACCCGCATCGCCCGCGAGGAGCGGGTCGGCTAGCTCCAGCGCTGGAGTCGGGAGGGGGATCAGCTCGCCGCCCAGATCGGGCCGCCCGACGAAGGGCCAGTTGGTGTCGAGACACGCCGTACCGACCGCGCGTGTCGTGGCCTTTCGTGGATGGAAGGACCTTCCGCCGCGAGAACGCACACAACAGGGCCACCGGGGGTACGTACCCGCGCGGTGGCCCTGTGGACTGTGCTGCGTCAGTTGTTACGGGACTTCAGGCTGCCCTTCAGGTCGGGGACGTCGGCCAGCAGGCGCTTCGTGTAGGCGTTCTGCGGGTTGAAGATGACGTCGTCCGTCAGGCCGCGCTCCACGACCAGGCCGTTCTCCATCACCACTACTTCGTCGGCGAGGTAGCAGGCCTGGCCGATGTCGTGCGTGATGAACAGGACCGTGAGGCCCAGACGGTCGCGAAGGTCCTGGAGCACGTTGAGCGCACTCACGCGCAGCGACGCGTCGAGCATCGAGGTCGCCTCGTCGGCCAGGAGCACCTTCGGGTTCATCATCAGCGCTCGGGCGATCATGACGCGCTGGCGCTGTCCGCCGGACAGCTGGTGCGGGAACTTGTTGACCGCGTCGCGGGACTTGAGGCCCACATAGCTGAGGCAGCGCTCGATGAGCTCGTCGAGCGACTCGTCACCCTGCTTCGCCGACATCCGGCGCCGCAGCGTCTGACCCACCGTGAAGAACTGGTTGAACGACGAGAACGGGTCCTGGAACACCGCCTGGACGTCGCGCCAGTACGCCCGGAGCTCGGACCCCTTGATGTTGGTCACGTCCTTGCCGAGGTACTTGATCGTGCCGCTGGTGACCGGCATCAGCCGCAGCAGCATCCGCGCCAGGGTGGACTTGCCGGACCCTGACTCCCCCACGACGGCGAGGACCTTGCCGGCGTGGAAGTCGACGCTCACGTTGTCGACCGCGGTGATGTGGCCGCCTGCGACCTTGAACTCCTTGACGACGTTGACGGCGGACAGGACGGGTACGGACCCGTCCGACGCCACAGCCTCGTTCTGGCTGGATGTTGCGGTCATACCGTGGTCACCTCCAGAGGAACTCGGACGCCGGGGTTCTTCTCAGCCCACCAGCACGCGACCTGGTGGTTGCCCTCGTCGAGGAAGGCAGGCTCCTTGGTCACGCACTCGCTCATCGCGAACGGGCAGCGCGGGTGGAACCGGCACCCGGACGGCGGGTTCGCGAGGCTTGGCGGCGAGCCGGGGATGCCCAGCACGTGCTTGTGCCGCGTCTCCTCCGTCGGGTCGAGCACCGCGTTCAGGAGGGCCGCGGTGTAAGGGTGCCGGGCGGTGTGGACGAGGTCCTCGGTGCGCCCGTTCTCCACGATCTTGCCCGCGTACATGATCGCGAGGCGGTCCGTGACCATGGACAGCACCGGCAGGTCGTGGGTGATGAAGATGACCCCCCGCATGATCCGCATCTCGATCATCTGCAGCAGCATCTCGATGAGCTGCTTCTGGCTCGACACGTCGAGGGCAGAGGTCGGCTCGTCGGCGATGAGCAGCTTCGGGTCGAGCAGCGTGGAGATGACGGTGACCATCCGCTGCTTCATGCCGCCGGACAGCTGGTGCGCGTACTGGTCGAGCACCCGCGTCGGCATGGAGAGCATCTTGAGCCGGTCGGAGGCCCGGTCCATCGCCTCGGCCTTGGTCACGTTCTTGTCGTGGGCCGCCATGACGTCGTGGACCAGGTCCCTGATCCGCAGCGTCGGGCTGATGGCGTTCATGGCGCCCTGGGGCAGCAAGGACACAGTCGCGCCACGGTAGGGCCGGTGAAGGTTGTTCGACTCCCTCGAGAGGGTCGTCATGTCGATCACCTGGCCGTCGATCTCCATCGACCCGGCGATCGTGTACAGCGGCGGGTTGGCGATGAGGGCCAGTGCGTTGCCCAGTGTCGTCTTCCCGCAGCCGGACTCGCCGGCCAGACCCACGATCTGGCCTTCCGGCACCTCGAGGGTGACGTTGTCGACAGCGGGCACGTCCTGCCCCGAGTCGGCCGCGTACACGGCCGTCACGTTGGAGGCCCTCATCAAGATGTTGCTCACGAAAGAACCTCGACCTTCTCGTTCTGCTGCGCCAGCTTGCGGGCCGTCTCAGCCCGACGTGCGGCGGCCTTGGCAAGGTTCTTCTTCTTGCCACGCCGCAGCCTCGGGTTGAACACCTCATCGAGAGAGGACTGGAGGTACAGCAGGCTGAAGCTGATCAGGGTCAGGATGATCGTCGGCGGCAGGAAGGCCCACCAGGCGCCGGTGGAGACCGCCTGGAACGCGAGCGCCCAGTGCAGCTCGATACCCAGCGAGTCCGTGCCCGAGGGCCCCAGACCCAGCATCGACAGCGTCGACTCCGCGAGGATGGCGCTGGCCAGCTGGAGAACCCAGGCCATGACGACGTAGCTCGCGAGGTAGGGCAGCACGTCGCGGATCAGGATGCTGGGCGTTCCCGCCCCCGACAGCTTGGCGATGTCGATGTGCTCCCGGGTCGCGACCGAGCTCGCCTGCGCTCGTACGGCTCGGGCCGTCCAGGGCCAGGATGTGATGCCGATGACCAGCGCAAGACCCCCGATGCCCTTGAGGAAACCGACGTTCGTGTGCTGCAGCGACATCGAGATGAGGATCAGCACCACGATCGACGGGATGGCCACCACGATGTTCGTGATGCCCATCAGGAGCTCTTCGAACCAGCCGCCTACATAGCCGGCCAGGATGCCGATGAGCACGCCGATGAACACCGCGAGGGTGCCGGCCAACAGGCCGTTGAGCAGAGAGTTGCGCGTGCTGTTCATGAGTACGGCGATGATGTCGTGGCCGAAGTTGTCCGTGCCGAGGAGGTGCGCCGCGCTGGGCTCGTCGTACAGCGACCCCACCTTCAGCGAGCTCTTGTACGGGTACACGAACGGGCCCACCTCGGCCATGAGCACGATCAGAAAGATGATCGTGAGGGCGACCCACATGCGGGGGCCGAAGTTCAGGTTGCGCCACGAGGGACGCGTGGTGGCCGTGACCTGGCTTCCGGGACCGGGCTTGGGCTCGGCCTCTTCCGCGAGGATGGCTGACTGCGGGACGTTGGTCATGTGATCACTTCTCCCCGGACTTCGCTGCGCGGATGCGCGGGTCAATGAACCCGTAGAGGACCTCGACGAGGTAGTTGGCGACCAGGACCGCGACGGTGATGATGAGCGTCACGCCCTGGATCACGGAGTAGTCGCTCGACGAGATCGCGCCGAAGAGGAGGTACCCCATGCCGGGGTAGCTGAACACGAGCTCCGTGATGAGTGCGCCGCCGATCATGGCGCCGATGCTCAGCGCCAGTCCCGTGATCTGCGGCAGCATGGCGTTGCGGAAGATGTATGTAGTCATCTTGCGGTCACCAATACCCAGGCTGCGGGAGTAGTTCACGTAGTCGGACCCGAGCTCGTAGATGGCCATCGACCGCATGCCGACGGCTTGGCCGCCGACGTTGATCAACAGAAGGCTCAAGAACGGTAACCAGTAGAACGTGGACGCGTCCGCGATGAACGCCCATGTCGGGGCCGGGCTCGTCCCCAGGGAGTAGGCGCCGCCGACGGGGAACACTCCCGCGACGACGGCTCCCAGGTACAGCAGGATGAGAGCCAGGCAGTAGTACGGTGCCGAGCTGAACACGAGGCTCGTGGTGAACACCGACTTGTCCCACCCGCCGCCCTTGTAGGCGGCGATGGCGCCCAGAACGTTGCCGATGATCCATCCGAGCAGGATGGCCGGGACTTGGAGCGCCAGGGTCCACGGCAGGGCCTGGCTTATGAGGCTGGTCACAGGGGTTGGATAGTTCGCGAACGACTTTCCCAAGTCACCGTGGAAGATGGCCACCACGTACGTGATGAACTGCTGCCACATCGGCTTGTCGAGCCCGAACTCCCTGCTGAAGTCCTCATAGATGCGCTGTTGCGCCTCTGAGCTGAGCCCACCTTGGCCCAGCTGGGAGACGATCACATCGACCGGGTTACCCGGGATGAGCCGTGGTAGCAGAAAGTTGAGAACAACTGCTATCACGAGCGCACCCAGATACCACACGGTCTTGCGCGCCAGATAGCGACGTAGACCCATGGCGATCCAACTCCTTTGTTAGTCGACCGTCAGAAGACCAGCGAACTCAGCCGGCGATCTTCTTGATCTTGTACATCCACGTGTTACCCGCTCCACGGAACATCGGCGGGGCATAGGTGTTCTTCTCGTCGGGCCAGTTGTAGAAGTTCAGCGCGGAGTACTCGTAGAACTCGTCCGGCCGGTACATGGTCGGGCACATCGGGATCTCCTTGCGGTACAGCGCGTCGAGCTTGTCGTACGCGGCCTTCTTGGCCGTGTCGTCAGCTGCCTGAGCTGCGGCCGTGAGGAGGGCCTCGACGTCCGGGTTGGTCCAACGGCCGTAGTTCGCGAAGGCGGTCGAGCCGACCGGCTTCATCTCTGCCTGGCTCAGGACGTCCTTGAAGCGCGCCCACGGCGATGCCGGGTTCACGCCCGCGACGTACCAGTGACCGAGGTCGAAGTTGCCGCCCTGGATGGCCTGGGTCACCTCGGCCTGCTGCGGGAAGTTGGTCGCGACGTCGATCCCGATGGCCTTGCAGCTCGACGCGATGATCTCGCAGGAGGCGTTCCAGTCGGTCCAGCCGGTGGGGGTGATGATCTTCCACGGGCCGAGGCGGACGCCGTCGAGCACATAGATCCCGTCGCTGCCCTTCTTGGCACCCGCGTCGGTCAGCAGCTTCTCGGCAGCAGCCTTGTCGTACTTCCAGCCGTTGGCCGTGGCGTCGGACTGGTTGAAGAACTTGCCCTCAGCGCCGGTCGGCAGGATCAGCGACGGCTGGACGGTGCCGGAGTAGCCGGACATCGCGGTGTCGGAGATCGACGCGTAGTCGATGGCGGTGGCGATGGCCCTGCGGACGACCGGGTTCTTCAGGCCGGGCTTGGTGCAGTTGAAGACCAGCATCGGCATGCTGCCCGGGATGTAGTACGGCTTGCTCTTGAGGTACGTCCCGGTCGGCTTGCCGGCCTCCCACGTCTTCCAGATCTGGCTCTGGAACGTCTGAGCGATGTCGAGACCACCGTTGGCGAACTGGAGGTTGGCGTCCTCGTTGCCCTTGAAGATCGGGTGGATGATCGTGTTCATGACCGGCAGGCCACCGTAGAAAGTCTTGCCCCAGTAGCTGTCGTTGCGCTTGAGCACGACCTGCGTCTGGTCAGCGGTGTCGACCTTGAACGGGCCCGTTCCGACCGGGTTGGTCATGATCTCGGTGGCGAGCTTGTCAGCCGCGACTGCCGAGAAGACCTTCTGCGGGACGATGTAGGACTCGGTGAGGAGGCGGAGCACCTGGCCGACGTTCTTCTTGGTCTGGTTGACCTTGATGACGAGCGTCTTGTCGTCGGTCGCGTCGATGGAGTCGGCGGCCTGGAAGAAGGAGGCCACCGTGACACCGGCGTTGGTCTTGCCGATGTTGAACGAGAACGCCGCGTCCTTGGCGGTGCACGGCGAGCCGTCGTTGAACGTGATGCCGTCCTGCATGGTCAGCGTGACCGTGCTCGTGCCGTCGACCTTGTAGGACTTCGCGAGGCCGGGCATGACCTCACCAGTGAGGATGTTCCAGCGGAGCAGGGTCTCGTACACGATCTGCATGACGTTGTTGCTGGCGGGCCAGGCAGCCGTGGGGGAGAACGGGTTGTACGTGGTGGGCGGGCCCCACTGGAAGCCTGCGATGAACAGGGTGTCCGCGTTCTGGGCGCGGCCCTTGCCGACCTGGCCGTTGTTGCCGATGCCCGGCAGGCTGCCCTTGGCGCCACTGCCCGAAGCACCACCGGTGCTCGCGGTCTTGCTGGAGCACGCGGCAAGAGCCACGCCGCCAGCCACCACGCCACCGAGCTTGAACAGCGATCGGCGGGACGGGGTGGAGAAGACTGAATCCGACATTGTTACCTCCGTTGGTTTGGCCCGGCGTTGGGCCCTTCAATGACTGGAATACAAGGTGTGATGCGATTTGCCATGTTGTTTACGGAGCGGCTGCGTGTCGGCTTCTGTGCCGACGCCGCGATTGTGTCAGGCCACCGTCATGCGGCCTCGCTCGGGGTCAACGGGTTGGTAACTGAACGCAGGACCGGCCCCCTGGTGAGGTCGGCACGTACATTCTCAGGGATCTCCCCCGCGATTGTGAAGGTGTGCGTCTCACCAGGGAAGAGGTCGACGAGCAGACTATCCGTGGACGCGTCCTCGCACACCCTGTCGGGGAAGAGGCAGAGCGAGCGCAGGAAGGTGCGGGCGGTGACCTGGACGGTGACGGTGTCGTCCGTACTGTCCACGCTCGTCTCGTAGCGGGCGGGCGGCAGCGGGGCGGCCACGTCCTCGACGAGGAGCCTCACGGCGCGCTCGGCACCGTCGACCGTCGCCACCAGCGCCACGTCCGTACGGTCGAGGTTCGGCAGGCCGGTGAGGTCGAGGCCCTTGCGCGACCGGGGCGAGAGAGTCTGGTCGAGCCTCTCCGACCACAGCGTCTCGCCCGCGAACGTCCGCAGCTCCAGGGTCCCCTGTGCAGGCCAGGTGTCGCGCCCGTCGTTGACCAGTACGGCGCGCCAGCCCGAGCCGTCCCGCTGGATGGTGACGAGGTGGTCGGCATAGGCGGAGCGCACCGCGTACCAGAGCGGCTTGCGACGCGCGACCTGCTTGCCGGCGGAGTCGGTCCCGAGGTCCAGCGCGGCCCAGCTCGTCACCGGCCAGCAGTCGTTGAGCTGCCAGATGACGCTGCCGAGGCAGCGGCCGCGCAGCGAGCGCCAGCGCTCGACCCCGTACCGCACCGCCCTGGCCTGCTGCACCTGCATCGCGAACAGCCACTCGTCGAACTCCGCGACCGTCTCGCCGGGCTGGGGCAGATGCCCGTGGAGGCCCTGGTTGAGCTTGGTGTTGCCGCCGTTGGCCTTCTGGTGCACGAGCATCGTCGCGCTGGTCGCGCTCCGGTCCTCGGGCGCGAGGGTGCGGGCCCACGTCGCCCACGTCGCCGGGCCCTGGTAGCCGAACTCGGCCACGAAGCGAGGCGAGTAGTCGTCGTAGCCGGTGTAGTCGCGGCTGTTCCAGACGTCCCAGATGTGGATGCAGCCGTAGTTCGGGTCGTTGGGGTGGATCTCGGCGGATCCGGACGACGGGCTGCCCGGCCAGTACGGACGGCTCGGGTCGAGCTCGGCGACGATCTCGGGGAACAGCCGGTAGTAGTAGTCGGCGCCCCACGTGCGTCCCTGCAGCTGCTGCTTCCAGCCCCAGTCCTCGTAGGCCCACAGGTTCTCGTTGCAGCCGTTCCACAGGACGAGGGACGGGTAGGCGGACAGGCGGATCACGTTGTCGCGGGCCTCCGCCTCGAACTCGAGCGGGAACGGCCCCTCCTCGGGGTACGCGGCGCACGCGAGCGCGAAGTCCTGCCAGACCATGACCCCGAGCTCGTCGCAGGCCTGGTAGAAGGCCTCCTGCTCGTAGAGCCCTCCGCCCCACACCCGCAGCAGGTCCACGTTCGCGTCCTTGGCCTGCTGCACCCGCTCGCGGTAGCGCTCCGCCGTCATCCGGCTCGGGAAGCAGTCGTCGGGGATCCAGTCCATGCCACGCGTGAAGATGCTGACACCGTTGATGACGATCCCGAAGGCCGCGCCACGGCCGTCCGCGTCGGGCGTGGTGTCGAGCTCGACGGTACGAAAGCCGGTCCGCCGGTGGACGGTGTCGAGGACTCGAACGTCGTTGTGGAAGACGACCTCGACGTCATACAGGGCCTGCTCCCCCAGGCTGTGGGGCCACCAGGGCTGGACATCCGACACGGTCAGCTCGACGGTCGTCCAGTCCTCCGCGATCACGACGGCCTCGCTGGAGGCACCTTGACCCTTCACACGTACGGTGACTGCACCGAAGCGTGTTTCGCCCTGGATCTGGACGTCCACGCGCAGGTTGCCCTGCCACTGGCCGGCATCGGTCTCGGTGACGGTGGCGAACACGCCGACGTCGCTGATGCGACCGTGGTCCCAGCTCCGCAGGCCGATCGACTTCCAGATGCCCGCCGTGATGAGCGCGGGTCCCCAGTCCCAGCCGAAGTTGCAGGCCATCTTGCGGATCAGGTTGAACGGGTGCTTCTCGACGTGGGGCCGCTCGCCGACCAGCTCGGCCATGCGGGCGGCGTGCTCCAGGGCCGGCGAGAACACGATCTCGATGAGGTTGGGGCCGACGCCGATGTTCGGCCGGATGGGGAACGCGTTGCGCCGGTGCATGTTCGCGGACGTGCCCACCGTGCGGCCGTTCACGCGGATCTCGGCCACGGTGTCGAGCCCGTCGCAGATCAGGTCACAGTTGTCGGCGTACAGCTCCTCGGAGTCGTCGACCAGGTTCAGCGTGAAGGAGTAGCTCCAGGTCTGCTGCCCGACCCAGGCCTGGTCTGCCTCTCCTGTGCCGACGTACGGGTCACCCAGCAGGCCCGCAGCCATCAGGTCGGTGTGGACGCAGCCAGGAACGGTGCCCGGGATGCCGAAAGCCACTGACGTGCGGACTTCCTCGGGCACGAGGCGCCACGCTGCCGTGGTCGGATCTGCTCGGAGAGTCCATGCGCTTCCGGTGAGGTCGAGCCAGCCGTCTGCTACGCGGACGGGCTGGTTTCCGACGCTTTCGATTCCCATGAATCCTCTCCATTGAGGCAGTCCTAGTCGTACAGTTACTGACCAGACAGTAACACCACGTGACGGTGTCCAGCCGCGGGGTAACCGTTTCGTTATCGATGGATCTCGTCAAGGGAGACGTGATGGAGGCGTACCAGGACAGCGGGCTCTTGCCCCCTGACACAGCTGCAGGGAACGAGCGCCTGAAAGTGCGGGTGACTAGGCACGACGCTTTCGGTCCACATACTCTCGACGCCCGTGGTCGGCTCGGTCCGCTCGACGACGGGGTGGTGGTGGCGTGATGCCCAGCAGGGCGCGCGACGGACTCGACGTGTCAGAACGCGACGACCTCGATGTGTCAGAAAGCGAGACGGCAGCCGTGTCCGGGCACACCGATGCGACGCGCGTACGGCAGGAACCGGGACAGCATCTCCGGCTCCGGGGAGAACGGAAGTCGACCCCGGAAAGGCGGGCGGAGATCGTCCGTGCAGCTGCCAAGACGTTCGGCACCAAGGGCTACCAGAAGGGCTCCTTGATCGACATCGCCGCTCAGGTGGGGATGACCCACGCCGGCGTGCTGCATCACTTCGGCTCGAAGGAGCAGCTCCTCATCGCGGTCCTCGAGTACCGGGACCAGGAGGACCTCGAGGTCCTGGCCAAGCAGAGGATGCCGGAGGGCATCGATCTCTTCTGGCACCTCACCCGCACAGCCGCCGCCAACGCCGACCGGGCCGGCATCGTGCAGACCTACGCGGCGATCACCGGTGAGTCGGTGACGGAGAACCATCCGGCTCGGGGCTTCGTCATCCACCGCTTCGAGGTCCTGCGCGGCAAGATCGAGGAGGCCCTGCGCGAAGTGTGCGGCCCGGACCTTCCCGAGGATGTCTGCACGCACGCCGCGAGCTCGATCATCGGGGTCATGGACGGCATCCAGCTCCAGTGGCTCCTCGACGGGGACGCGGTGGACCTCCCAGAGGCGACACGGTTCGCCATCGAGGCCATCCTGACGGCCGCCATCTCCGGCGTGAACCGGCCGAGGCCCCTCACTCCCGGCTGCTGAGCCTCACCAGGTGAGGCGGTCGGCCCGCCGCGAGGCCGAGACGAGAGAGGTCATCTCCTCCCGGGCGAGCCGACGGCCGAAGAAGGGCCCGTTGCTCTCGAGCATCCAGGCGCTGCGTCCGTCGAGCTCGACAGGGTCGAAGCCGAGGTCGTCCACGAGTGCGGCGACAGCAGCACGAGCGGCCACGTCGTCCGAGACGAGGGCCATGGCGGTACGGAAGGGCGCACCGGCCGGCTCGGCGTAGGCGGTGAGGTCCTCGTAGGCCAGATGGTTGAGGGTCCGTACGACCCGGAGACCCTTGTGTCCCTTCAGGGGCGAGGCGGGCGGATCGGCGCCGTCCACCTCGAGCCAGGCGTTGGTCGCATCGATGAGGACCACTCGCTCGAAGGCGGCCAGGTCGAGGTCGGCCAGCCGCGAGTACGGGATCGCGAGCAGCACCATCTCCGATGACGCCAGCATCTCGTCAACGCCGACCAGGCGTGCGCCCGCCGCGATCGTGGCGACGACCAGCTCGACCATGGGCCCGGTGCGGACGTCGGCGATGAACACCTCGCGCCCGGCGTCCACGGCCAGCCTGGCCACGGCCGTCCCGAGCCTGCCAGCCCCCAGGATGCCCAGCCGTTCGCTCACGTCCCGCCCTCTCCTCACTGGCTCTCCTCACTGTCTGCCGCACAACGTACGATGCGGATCGTCGCGGGGGGCGCGGACGGTTGAGAAACCGGGGGGTCATGGAGATCGAGCTGGGTGTGGACACGTTCGGCGACGTCACGCTGGACGCCGAGGGGTCGCCTGTCAGCCACGCACAGGTGATCAGGAACGTGGTGGACGAGGCGGTCCTCGCCGAGCAGGTGGGCCTGGACGTCATCGGGCTGGGCGAGCACCATCGCGACGACTTCGCGATCTCGTCGCCGGAGATGGTCCTGGCGGGCATCGCCGGCCGCACGGAACGGCTCCGCCTGGCGAGCGCGGTCACGGTCCTCAGCTCCGACGACCCCGTCCGCGTCTTCGAGCGCTTCTCCACGCTGGACGCGCTGTCGGGGGGCCGAGCCGAGGTCATCGTGGGCCGCGGCTCGTTCACCGAGTCGTTCCCACTGTTCGGCTTCGACCTCACCGACTACCAGGAGCTGTTCGAGGAGAAGCTCGCAATGTTCGTCGAGCTCCGCAAGCAGGCGGGACTCACCTGGGAGGGACGGCTCACCCAGACGCTGCACGACGTCCGGGTCTATCCGCCGGTCGAGAACCCGCCCCTGAGGACGTGGGTGGCCGTGGGCGGCAGTCCGGAGTCCGTGATCCGTGCGGCGCGGCACGGCCTCGACCTCATGCTCGCGATCATCGGGGGACCCGTCGACCGGTTCGCGCCGTTCGTCGAGCTGTACCACCGGGCGCTCGACCAGCTGGGGCAGCCGGCCGGCCGGGTGGGCTTCCACAGCTTCGGGCACGTGGCCGCGACGGACGAGGAGGCGGTCGCACAGTACTTCGGTCCGTACGTCGCGGCGATGGCCCGCGTCGGACGCGACCGTGGCTGGCGGCGGCCGACGCGCGAGTCGTTCCGTCACGAGCTCGAGCACGGGTCGATGGCCGTGGGCTCTCCCGAGACGGTCGCCCGCAAGATCGCAGCAGGCGTACGTGCGCTCGGCGCATCACGGTTCTCCATGAAGGTCAGCACCGGGCCCCTGTCCCACGGGCTCATCAGCGACAGCATCGAGCTGTACGGGTCGAAGGTCGCGCCGCTCGTCCGGGACATGCTCGCCTGACGACCGCTGCGAGGCGCGACACCGCTGCCCGTCCCGGCGAGGTCGGACCGTCGAGGTCAGAGCGCTGCGCGACCCGGGCGACGTCGGCACGTCGAGGTCAGCGCGCCGCGCACTCCCCCGACAGGTCGTCGCTCGTAGGAGCCACGGACTCGTTCACGAAAGCCGACTTCTTGCCGGTCACCTGGGCCGTCGCGGCGGCCGACGACGCCTTCGCGGTGGGGGCGGCCGACGACGCCTTCGAGGTCGCCGCAGCTGTCGGCTCAGCGCTCGGCTTGGCGCTCTTCGCCGCCGCGTCGAGCGCCTCCGAGGCCGCGATCTGCTCGGCCACGGTCTGACGGATGACCGAGAAGTTCGGGCTGCCGGGGGCGATGAGCGGCGGCGAGAAGATGACGTTCCTGATCTCGAGCGAGCGGGCCTTCAGCGCGAGGTCCCCGAGCGTGCCGACCTCGCTGGACGGGACGTCCGTAGCGAGGACCTGTCCGGTCGCCGCAGCGATCTGGCCGAACTTCGTCGCGACCGTCATCGGCTCCATCTGGTGCAGCATCGCCGACATCACGCACTTCTGCCGCTGCATCCGGGCGTAGTCCGTCGACCCCGTGCGCTGCCGCGAGAACCACAGCGCCTCAGCGCCGGACAGGTGGCGGGCCGGACCGGGCTCGATGTAGCTCGTCGCCGTGGCCTGGTCGCCGCCTACCGGGACCTGGATGCCGATGTCGAGGCTCACCCCGCCGAGGGCGTCGATGAGGTCCTTGAACCCGTACATGTCGACCATCGCGTAGTAGTTCAGCTGCAGCCCCGTGCTGGCCTCGACGGCCTCCTCGACGGCCTGTACGCCAGGGTCCTTCACCCCCGGGTACAGCTTCTTGTTGTCCCAGCCGAGCTTGTAGATCGCGTTGAGCAGGCATGCGTGGGTCTCGCAGCCGTAGCCGTTCGGGTACAGCGCGTGGAGGGGCGACGAGTCGGGGAACGGCACGTCCTCGAGGTTGCGCGGAAGCCCGAACAGGACGGTACGGCCGGTGCGGGCGTCCACACTGGCCACCGTCACGCTGTCGGTGCGCGTTCCCTCGCGGTCGTTCCCGGCGTCGCTGCCGAGCAGCAGGATGTTGAAGCGGCCAGCCTTCGTCTTCGTGTCGCCGCCACCCCCCAGGACGGTGGAGATGACGTCGCCGGAGGCGCGCAGAGCGGACGCGGTGAGGACGCTCCCGTACGAGATGACGGCTGCCAGGACGAGCGCGATCCCGCCGAGGACCGCTCCCCGGGTCGTACCCATGTCCCTGGGTCGAGACGCCCACCAGGAGTTGACGAGGAGGAACGCCCAGAACAGTCCCGCCGCGAGCACGAGCCAGGACCCCAGCCACAGGACCCAGCCGGTAGTGAGCACGGTGACCAGCACGTTGCGCGCGGCCAGGAGCAGGAGCAGCGCGAGCACGACGGCCACCACCATGGCCGCCCAGACCCGAAGGCCCCACCTGCCGATCCGCCGACTGCCCCCCGCGAGCTGCGCCGACCCGGGCAGGACCAGGGACATGACGAGCATCGTCGCGCCGCGGCGGAACGCCGTCGCCTGGCTACGGCTGCGAACGTCCGGGAGGGAGGAAGTCGCGTCGGTGGATGCCACGTGGCTCTCCTTGGGGGAGGGATCGTTGAGCGCCCACCAGTATCACCGGGCGATGCCCGGAACGCCGCTCCGCCACGCGGAAGGCTCTCCAGCTCACCTGCCGCGGACAGCCTCGCCCTTGGCCTGAGCCATCAGGCGGAGCGAGGCCTGGAACTCAAGCATCTTCGCCGTCAGCACGGGGTCGCCGGCGGCCAGGATCCGTACGGCGAGCAGCCCGGCGTTGCGTGCGTTGCCGATCGCGACCGTCGCCACGGGCACCCCGGCCGGCATCTGGACGATCGACAGCAGCGAGTCGATGCCGTCCAGGTACTTCAGGGGCACGGGCACGCCGATCACCGGCAGCGGCGTGAGGGCGGCGAGCATGCCGGGCAGGTGGGCCGCACCGCCGGCACCGGCGATGAGGACCTCGAGGCCGCGCTCGTGCGCACCCCGCCCGTACGCGACCATGTCCTCCGGCATCCGATGGGCGCTCACGACGTCGGCCTCGTACGCGACGCCGAACTCCGCGCACGCCTCCGCGGCGGCCTGCATGGTCGGCCAGTCCGAGTCGGACCCCATGACGATCCCGACGCGTGCGCTCATGACCCGCTCCTCAGCTCCGCTGCGCCATGCCGTGCCCGGCGGAGGACCTCGTCGAGGTCGTCGCCCACGGCGGTGACATGGCCGACCTTACGGCCCGCCACGACACCCTTCCCGTACAGCTGCACTTTCAGCCCCGGGTCCCTCGCGAGGACGTGCCGTAGCCCATCGACAAGGTCCGTACGGTCACCGCCGAGCACGTTGTGCATCACCGTCCAGGGCGCGCGGGCTCGCGGGTCCCCGAGCGGCAGGTCCAGCACCGCCCGGAGGTGGTTCTCGAACTGGCTGGTGAGGGCCCCGTCGATCGACCAGTGGCCGGTGTTGTGGGGTCGCATGGCCAGCTCGTTGACGACGACGCTCGAGTCCGCGCGCTGCATGAGCTCGACCGCGAGCACCCCGACGACGTCGAGGTCCTGGGCGATCTCGAGCGCCAGCCGTTGGCAGGCTGTCGCCTGCTCCATCGTGAGGCCGGGGGCGGGCGTGGTCGTCTCCACGCAGATGCCGTCCTGCTGCACGGACTCGCTGACGGGATAGGCGACGGCCTGGCCCGAGGGCGACCTCACGGCGAGCGCGGACAGCTCGCGCACGAACGGGACGTACTCCTCGGCGAGGACCTCGACTCCGGGCGCCAGGTTGCGGAAGGGCTCGCCGGCACCGGTGGGGTCGTCGACCTTCCAGACCCCCTTGCCGTCGTAGCCCCCGCGCGAGGTCTTCGCGATGACCGGCCATCCCGTACCGTCTGCGAACGCCACGAGCTCCTCCGGGGACGCGACCACCGCGAAGGTCGGTACGGGCAGGCCGTAGGACGCGAGCCGGCGGCGCATGACCACCTTGTCCTGAGCGTGGACAAGGGCTTCCGGCCCGGGCCGCACGAGGACGCCACGCTCCTGGAGGGCGTGGAGCAGGTCGGTCGGCACGTGCTCGTGGTCGAACGTCACGACGTCGCAGCGCTCCGCGAAGGCGATGACTGTCGCCGGGTCGGTGTAGTCACCGACCGTCACGTCATGGACGACCTGCGCGGCCGACACGTCCGGCCCCTCGGCGAGCAGCGCCACCTTGATGCCCAGTCCGATGCCGGCCGCGTGCATCATCCGGGCGAGCTGGCCACCGCCGATGATGCCGACGACTGGTGCTCCCACGGCGGCGAGCCTAGCGGGAGGGCTCCTCAGTGCCGGAAGATCAGCGTTCGCTGGACGATGAAGTTCACCGTGGTCGCGACACCCTGGGCGATGACGAACCCGACGACCTGCGCGGGGGTGTAGCCCCAGCGCTGGTCCAGCCAGGGGAACAGCACGGCGAACAGACCGACCTGGACGACGAAGGTCGACCCGTACAGCGCGAGCACCCCGACGAACGTCCTCGCCGAGCCGGCAGCCCCGAACGTCCAGCGGCGGTTGATGAGGTACGCCGTCGTCGTCCCGCAGACGAACGAGACCGCCTTCGCCGGCGTGTGCCCGAGGCCGCCGCGCATGAGCAGCCACAGGATCCCGAAGTCGACGACGGCCGACACGATGCCGGCGGCAACGAACCGTACGAGCTGGTGGTGGAGGGCCAGCCGTTCGGTCGCGGGTTGGCTCACGTGTCTTCTCGACGGACCGCGTCCGCCTCGGTCATCAGCTCGCCCAGCTCCAGGTGGACGTGCTCGACGTCGGGGATGTCGTGGAGCGTCAAGGGGTCCTCGGCGGCCGTGGTGAGCGTCAGGGTGCCGCAGCCGAGCATGCGGTCGATGAGCGACTTCTCGTACTCGACGTTGTTGATCCGGACCAGCGGCAGGTCGTGGCCACTCTTGCTGAGGATGCCCCTGCGAGTGATGAGGCGCCGGTTGGTGACCGTGTACGTCGTCGTGTACCAGCGCAGGAACGGGACCAGGCACAGCCACACGACGAGGATGAGGGCCACTGCGGCGATGACCCAGCCGACCACCGTCTTGGTGCCGGGTGGGACGGCGGGCAGCGCGATCCC
>JACRAA010000012.1 GCA_016213595.1 Actinomycetota bacterium
CAAGGATGTCCGGACCCTGTGTGACGGCAAGGGGCCGCTTGGGTGCGGCGTAGACTTGCCGTTCTGTCTGAAATCCCGTTGACCGAGGGAGGGGCGTGGCGACCACCACGAGCAGGCTCGAACAAGAGCTGGCGATCGAACAGGCCCGGGTCGACTCGGTGTACGCCCATCTGCAGCACGCGACCCGTTCCGCGCGGTCGATCGCTGACGAGGGCGCCGCCCGGTACACCTCCGATCGTGACCGGTACGTGCGCGAGGAGGACGGCACCGCGCTGTTCGAGCGCGACGCGTTCGCGTTCCAGGCGGCGCGCCGGCTGGCGGTCCTGGACGCCGAGCACGAGGGCCTGGTCTTCGGCCGCCTCGACCTCACCGACCGCGAGGTGCGCTACATCGGCCGCATCGGCGTCCGTGACCTCGACCTCGAGCCCCTCGTCATCGACTGGCGCGCGCGCGCCGCCGAGCCGTTCTACCGTGCGACCCCGGCCGAGCCCATGGACGTCGTGCGGCGCCGGGTCCTGCGGTGCCGCAACGACATCGTCGTCGGCATCGAGGACGACCTGCTCAACGCCGAGGCTGTACCCGACGACATGGCGATCATCGGCGAGGGCGCACTGATGGCGGCGCTGAGCCGGGCGCGCGGTCACCGCATGCGCGACATCGTCGCCACGATCCAGGCCGAGCAGGACGAGGCGATCCGCGCCCCGCACGCCGGTGTCACGGTCATCGCCGGCGGTCCGGGGACGGGCAAGACGGTCGTCGGCCTGCACCGGGCGGCGTACCTGCTGTACTCGAACCGCCGCCGCTTCGAGAACGGCGGGGTGCTCGTGGTCGGCCCGTCGCCCGTGTTCATGAACTACATCGAGCGCGTTCTCCCAAGCCTGGGCGAGGACACCGTCACGCTGCGCTCGCTCGGCCAGCTGGCCTCCGACGTGCTCACCGTCCAGGCGTCGCGCGTCGACGAGTCCCGGGCCGCCGTCGCGAAGGGCTCTCTGAGGATGCTGCCCGTACTGCGGCGGCTGGCCACGAGCCTCGGAGAGGTTCCCGAGTCCGGGCTGCTGCTCACCGTGAAGGGCGAGCCGCTCCGGCTGACCGGCGCCGAGCTGGAGCGGATCCGGCAGCAGGTGCTCAGCCGCCAGCCGTACAACACGGGCCGGCTCCCTGCAGAGGACGCGGTCGTGGCGGCGCTGTGGGCGAAGGCTCCGGAGGACCTCGACGTCCGGGACCGGGACGAGTTCGACGACCTCGCCCGCTCCTCCTCCACGTTCCGTCAGCTGGTGTCGGGCTGGTGGCCGCCGGTGTCCGCTCCGGCCGCGCTCCGCCGCCTGGGCGACCCTTCCGTCATGGAGCGGGTGGCGGGCGCCGACCTCGTCGGCGACGACCGTGCGGCCGTGCTCGAGTCGTACGCGCAGGACGGGTGGTCGGTCGCCGACATCGCGCTGCTCGACGAGCTGGTGCACCTCCTCGGCGCTCCCCCGGAGGAGCAGGAGGTCGACGTCTTCATCGACGGCGGCGACGAGAGCGAGCTGGTCACGATCGGCGACCGGCTCACCGACAGCCGCGAGGTCGACACGGACGAGCCGCACTCGACGTACGCCCACGTGCTCGTCGACGAGGCCCAGGACATCACACCCCTGCAGTGGCGGATGCTCCGGCGGCGTGGGCCGCAGGCGTCCTGGACGATCGTCGGCGACCCGGCCCAGTCGTCGTGGCCCGATGTCGAGGAGAGCCGCCGGGCACTGGACAGCCTCATCGGCACCTCGCCCAGCCGTACGTACCGGCTCAGCACGAACTACCGCTCCCCCGCGGAGGTGTTCGACCTGGCCAGCGCGTACATCGTCAAGAGCTTCCCCACCGCCGACCTCCCGTCGGCCGTGCGCCACACCGGCGTCGAGCCTGCGCTGCGCGAGACGTCGGACGAAGGTTTCCCCGTGTCGCTCGAGCGCGAGCTGCGGGACCTGCTCCGCGAGGTCGAGGGGACGGTGGCGGCCATCGTCCCGCCGAGCCGGGTGGGAGAGGTACGGGCAGTCGTCGCGGCCATCCCTGCGCTGGCGGAGGACGAGCGGCTCATCGTGCTCCCGGCTCTGGAGGCCAAGGGCCTGGAGCACGACGGGGTACTCGTCGTCGACCCGGATGCGATCGTGGCCGAGTCCCCCGGCGGGGAGAGGGTCCTCTACGTCGCGCTGACCCGCGCGACCCAGCGGCTCGTCACGCTGGACGTGGGCGGTACGGGCGCCTGGCGTCCCTGACCAGCCGCCCTCTCCAGCCGCCCTGTTCAGCCGCCCTGTTCAGCCGCCCTGTTCAGCCCCGCGCCTCGCGCACGCGCTGGAAGATCGCCCGCGTGGCGAGCGACCGGTTCTGCGTGTAGAAGTGCAGGCCCGGGGCACCGCCGTCGAGCACCGCGAGCGAGAGCTCGGTGGCGACGTCCACGCCGACCTCCCGGACCGCCTTCGGGTCGTCGGCGACCGCCTCGAGCCGGCTGACCACCTCGCGCGGCAGCTCGGCGCCGGAGAACTCCGCGAACCGCGTCACCTGCCCGATCTGGGTGATCGGCATGATGCCCGGGATGATGGGGATGTCGCAGCCGAGAGCCCGGACGCGGTCGACGAGCGCGAGGTACGACTCCGGGCGGAAGAACAGCTGGGTGATCGCGAACGACGCGCCGGCCTCGGCCTTCTCCACGAGCAGCCGCGCGTCGAGCGCCGCGTCGAGGGCCTGGGGATGGGGGTCGGGGAAGGCGCCGACGCCGACGCAGAAGTCCCCCGTCTCGCGGACGAGGCGTACCAGCTCGGTCGCGTTCGCGAGGCCCTCCGGGTGCCGGATCCAGGGCTGCGTCGGTCCGCCCGGCATGTCGCCGCGGATCGCCAGCACGTGACGGACGCCCGAGTCGCGGTACGCCTCGATCGCAGCCACGAGCTCCGCACGGCTCTGCGACGCGCACGTGAGGTGGCCGACGGTCCGCAGGCTCGACTCGCGGGCCAGGCGCTCGGTGATGGCCAGCGTCCGGTCGCGGTTCGAGCCGTTGGCCCCGTACGTCACCGAGACGAAGTCCGGGCCCAGCGGCTGGAGGTGGGCGAGGGTCTGCCACAGCTTCTCCGCGTCCTCGCGGGCGCGGGGCGGGAAGAACTCGAACGAGTACGTCGTCCGCCCGCTGCTCAGCAGGTCGGCCACCGTCAGGTCCAGCTCCGGGCTCGTCACGGACGGAACCCTAGCCACCCGAGATGGCGTTCCCGCACGACGACCGCCAGGCGTCACGCCACGCGGTCGACCGCCAGGTCGGCCAACG
>JACRAA010000309.1 GCA_016213595.1 Actinomycetota bacterium
AACGAGTTCCGCGTCGCCATCACGCCGGTGGGGGTCAACGAGCTCGTACGAGCCGGGCACGAGGTCTTCGTCCAGTCGGGCGCGGGCATCGGCTCCTCGCTCAGCGACGACGACTTCGCCGCCCAGGGGGCTCGCATCGTCGACGGCGCCGACGCGACGTGGCAGGCCGGGGAGATCGTCCTCAAGGTCAAGGAGCCGGTGGAGAGCGAGTACCACCGTCTCCGGGACGACCTCACGCTGTTCACGTACCTGCATCTCGCCGCAGACCTGCCGGGCACGCAGGCCCTGCTCGCGGCGGGCACCACCGCCATCGCGTACGAGACGGTCCAGCTGCCGAGCGGGCTGCTGCCCCTGCTGTACCCGATGAGCGAGGTGGCGGGCTGCCTGGCGCCGCAGGTCGGGGCGCACGCCATGATGAAGCCCGAGGGCGGGATCGGCGTGCTCATGGGCGGCGTCGGTGGCGTCGCGAACGCCAAGATCGTCATCCTGGGCGCCGGCACGGCCGGGCAGAACGCCGCGAACATCGCGCTCGGCATGGGGGCCGAGGTGACCCTGCTCGACACGGACCTCGACAAGCTGCGCATGACGTTCTGGCGGTACGACAACCGCGTGCGCCAGATCGCGTCGAGCGCGCTTGCGATCAGCCGTGAGGTGCTCGAGGCGGACATGGTGATCGGCACGGTGCTCGTGCCCGGCGCCCGCGCCCCGAAGCTCGTTACCAACGACCTCGTCGCGCAGATGAAGCCCGGCTCCGTCCTCGTCGACGTGGCGATCGACCAGGGCGGCTGCTTCGAGGACTCCCACCCGACAACGCACGCCGACCCCACGTTCTCCGTGCACGGCTCGACGTTCTACTGCGTCGCCAACATGCCGGGGGCCGTCCCGCGGACCTCGACCTGGGCCCTGACCAACGCGACGCTGCCGTACGTGCTGAAGCTCGCCGACCTCGGCTGGCGGGACGCGCTCCGCGCGGATGCCTCGCTCGCCAAGGGCCTCAACACGCACGCCGGGGAGGTCACGTACGTCGCGGTGGCCGAGGCGTTCGGCCTCGACGTCCGACCGGTCGCGACCCTGCTCTGACCCGCGACACACCGCGCGACCAGGGCGGACGACCGGGGAGAAGATAACCGGGGAGAAGGCAACCGGGGAGAAGGCAACCGGGGAGAAGGCAACCGGGGAGAGAACGACCCGGGGAGAATGTGCGGATGATCATCGATGGCGGCTTGTCCAACGCCTTGACCGACCGCGGCCATGTGCTCGCGGACGACCTGTGGACCGCGCGGCTGCTGCGCGACGCACCGGAGGAGATCGTGGCAGTGCACCGGGCGTACTTCGAGGCCGGCGCCGAGGTGGCGACGACCGCGAGCTACCAGGCGTCCGTGGGGGGCTTCACGGCCGCCGGGCTGAGCGTGGCGGAGGCGGAGCGGCTCATCGTACGGTCCGTCGCGCTCGCACGACAGGCCGCCGCGGCCTTCCCCGGCGCGAAGGTGGCTGCCTCCGTCGGGCCGTACGGCGCCGTGCTGGGGGACGGGTCCGAGTACCGAGGACGGTACGGGCTCAGCCACCACGCTCTTCGCGACTTCCACCGGCCCCGGATCGAGCTCCTGCTCTCGGCCGAGCCGGACCTGCTGGCCGTCGAGACGGTGCCTGACGTCGATGAGGCGGAGGTCCTCGCGGAGCTCCTCGATGAGTACGAGGTGCCTGCCTGGCTGTCCTACACGGTCAGCGAGGGCCGTACGCGCGCCCGGCAGTCGCTCGAGGAGGCCTTCGCCGTGGCGGCAGGCGTTGACAGCATCATCGCGACCGGCGTCAACTGCTGTGCGCCGGCAGAGGTCCTCGCGGCCGTGGAGACGGCCGTCGCGACGTCGGGGAAGCCGGCGATCGCGTACCCGAACTCAGGGGAGACCTGGGACGCGGACAACCACCGCTGGGTCGGTACAGGCTCGTACGAACTCGCGCTGGTCCCCGCATGGCGCGCTGCCGGAGCTGCCCACCTCGGGGGGTGCTGCCGGGTGGGTCCGGCGGCGATCGCCGCGCTCGCCGCCCTTCCGAACGGCCGCTGACGCTGCCGGCGCAGCCGCGCACTCCGCGTCAGTGCCGGTGCCGATGGTGTGCGTCGGGGTAGTGCTCGTGGCTGTGCGTGACGGGCTGGTGCGTGTGCTCATGGGTGTGCCAGGTGCCCCTCGGGACGGCCTGGTCGTGCCCGTGGTCGTGGTGGCGGTCATGGGTGTGCCCGTGGGTGTGCGTGACGGCCTCGTGAGTGTGCTCATGGCCGTGGCTCTCCGTCAGGTGGAGCCAGACCCCGACTGCCATCAGGGCCCCGGCGAGCACCAGGGACCAGGTGACCGGCTCCCCCATCGCCACCGATACGACGGCACCCACGAACGGGGCGACCGCGAAGTAGGCACCCGCCCGTGCCGTGCCCACGCGCGAGAGGGCGCCGATGAACAGGACCAGGCTCAGCCCGTACGAGAGGAAGCCGAGCGCCAGCGCTCCGCCCAGCACCGGCACCGAGGGGAGCCGCCCGCCGAGCGCCAGCGCGAGGACCAGGTTCACGGGGCCCGCCACCGCTCCCTTGAGGGCGGCCAGCAGCGTGGGGTCGTTGAGGGCCACCTTGCGGGTGAGGTTGTTGTCCAGCCCCCAGCAGGCGCAGGCTGCGACGATGGCGAGGGCGGGCAGCGGCGTACCCAGCTGCACGCCGTACGGCACGCTGAGGACGGCCGCGCCCAGCACGATCGCGACCATGCCCAGCAGGATGCGGCGGTCCAGGTGCTCGTGGAACACGACCCAGGCGAGGACCGCCGTGAACACCGCCTCGGCGTTGAGCAGCAGTGACGCCCCCGAGGCGGGCATGGCGGACAAGCCGAGCATGAGCAGTACGGGAGCGACGACGCCCCCCGCCAGCACGGCCCCGGCGAACGACGCGACGTCACCGCGTGGGAGCGGCACGAACCGCCTGCGCGTGAGGCGCCGGTACACGAGCAGGCCCAGTCCCGATCCGCAGTACAGCAGCCCTGCCAGCAGCCACGGGCTGACGTCGCCGAGCAGCACCTTCGCGAGCGGCGCGCTCACGCCGAAGAGCAGGGCGGACGCGAGCCCACTCCTCACACCGGGGTTGCGCCAGGCTGCCGTCACACGCCCATTGTCCCCAGTGCTCAGGCGACCACGAGCAGCAGGTCGCCGCCCTCGACCGCCTGCGCATGGTGGATGGCGAGGCGCTGGACGGTACCGGCGACGGGCGACGTGATCGCGGCCTCCATCTTCATGGCCTCGATCGTCGCCACCTGCTGGCCCGCGGCGATGGTGTCGCCCTCGGAGACGACGAGCGTCACCACACCGGCGAACGGTGCCGGGAGGTGGCGCGGGTTCTTCGGGTCGGCCTTCTCCTTCACCGCGACAGTCGGTTTGACCGACTCGTCCCGCACGCTCACCACCCGCATCTGGCCGTTCATGAGGCAGACGACCTGGCGCATGCCGTGCTCGTCGGGCTCCCCGATCGAGTGCAGGCTCATGAGCAGCGTCTTGCCGCGCTCGATGGGCACCGCGTGCTCCTGACCCACCACCATCCCGTGCAGGAACTGCCGGGTCGTGAGCACGATGAGCTCGCTGTACAGCTGGACCGCATCCTCGTAGTCCTTGGTCGGGCCGGGGAACAGCAGCCGGTTGAGCGTACGGCGCGGCTCGGACGCGAGGGCGGCCTCGTCCTCCGGCGAGAGCTCGGTGACCACAGGCTTCGTGACACGGCCGGCCAGCGCCTTGGTCCGGAACGGCTCGGGCCAGCCGCCCGGCGGGTCGCCCAGGTCGCCGTGGAGGAAGCCGATGACCGACTCGGGGATGTCGTACGCGCCGGGGTTCGCCTCGAAGTCGGCGGGGTCCGCGTTCGCCCCGACGAGGGCCAGGGCGAGGTCGCCGACCACCTTGGAGGACGGCGTGACCTTGACGATGTTGCCGAGGATCTTGTTCGCCGCGGCGTACATGTCCTCGATCGCCTCGAAGCGGTTCCCCAACCCCAGCGAGATGGCCTGCTGGCGCAGGTTCGAGAGCTGGCCGCCCGGGATCTCGTGGTGGTACACCCGGCCGGTGGGCCCGGGCAGGCCCGACTCGAACGGCCCGTACAGCAGGCGGACCGCCTCGAAGTACGGCTCCAGGGCTGCGGCCGCGTCGAGGGACAGGCCCGTCGGGCGCTCCGTACCGTCCGTCGCCGCGATGAGCGCCGACATCGACACCTGGCTCGTCGTGCCGGCCCAGGCCGCGTTGGCCACGTCGACCGCGTCGACACCCGCGTCGATCGCCGCCAGCAGCGTCCCGAGCTGGCCACCGGCCGTGTCGTGCGTGTGCAGGTGGACGGGCAGGTCGAAGCGCTCCCGGAGCGCTCCGACGAGGACCTTCGCCGCCGGCGCGCGCAGCAGGCCGGCCATGTCCTTGATCGCGAGGATGTGGGCGCCCGCCTCGACGAGCTGCTCCGCGAGCCGCAGGTAGTAGTCGAGCGTGTAGAGCCTCTCGCCCGGCGACAGCATGTCGCCGGTGTAGCAGAGAGCGGCCTCCGCGACCCCGTACGGCGTCTCCCGCACGGCCTCGATCGCCGGACGGATCTGGTCGACGTTGTTGAGCGCGTCGAAGATGCGGAAGATGTCGATGCCGGTCGCGGCCGCCTCATGGATGAAGGCGCGGGTGACGGCCAGCGGGTACGGCGTGTAGCCGACCGTGTTGCGGCCGCGCAGCAGCATCTGCAGGGGGATGTTCGGCATCAGCTCGTGCAGCTGCGCGAGCCGGGTCCAGGGGTCCTCCTTGAGGAAGCGCAGCGCGACGTCGTACGTGGCACCGCCCCACGCCTCCATCGACCACAGCTGCGGCAGCATCCGCGCGATGTGCGGCGCGACGTTGATGAGGTCGCGGGTCCGTACCCGCGTCGCGAGCAGGGACTGGTGGGCGTCGCGGAACGTGGTGTCCGTCACGGCCACGGTCGTACGCTGGCGCAGCGCCTTCGCGAAGCCCTCCGCGCCGAGCCGAACGAGCTCGTCGCGAGACCCCGGCGGCGGCGGCGCGTTGAGCGCCTCCCCGAGGGCCGGCAGCTTCGTGGGCGCCACGATGGGGGTACGCGGCTCGCCGTACGGCTTGTTGACGCTCACGCCGGCCAGGTACGTGAGCAGCTTCGTGGCACGGTCGGCCGGCAGGGGGTGGTCGACGAGGTACGGCCGCTCGTCGATGAAGCTGGTCGTCACGCGACCCGCCAGGAAGTCGGGGTCGGCGAGCACGGCCTCGAGGAAGCCGATGTTCGTCGAGACGCCCCGGATCCGGAACTCGCTGAGCGCCCGGGCTGCCCGACGTACAGCCGTCTGGAAGTCGTGGCCGCGGCACGTGAGCTTGACGAGCATCGAGTCGAAATGGGCGCCGATCTCCGAACCAGTGAAGACCGTGCCACCGTCGAGGCGGACACCGGCGCCGCCCGGGGAGCGGTACGTGGTGAGGGTGCCGGTGTCCGGACGGAACCCGTTCGAGGGGTCCTCCGTCGTGATGCGGCACTGCAGCGCCGCGCCGCGGACCCGTACGTCGTCCTGGTGCAGCCCCAGGTCGGCCAACGTCTCGCCGGCCGCGATCCGGATCTGGCTCGACACGAGGTCGACGTCCGTCACCTCCTCGGTCACAGTGTGCTCGACCTGGATCCGGGGGTTCATCTCGATGAACACGTACCGGCCGTCCTCCCCGAGGAGGAACTCGACGGTGCCGGCGTTGACGTAGCCGATGTGGCGCGCGAACGCGACCGCGGAGTCGCAGATCCGCATCCGCAGGTCCGGGTCGAGGTTCTGGGCGGGGGCCATCTCGATGACCTTCTGGTGGCGGCGCTGCAGCGAGCAGTCCCGCTCGTAGAGGTGGATGACCTCGCCCGTCGCGTCCGCCAGGATCTGCACCTCGATGTGGCGCGGCCGGAGGACAGCCTCCTCCAGGTACATGCGAGGGTCGCCGAACGCGGACTGCGCCTCGCGCATCGCCTCCGTCAGGGCGGCTTCGAGGGCGTCCTGGGTCTCGACCCGGCGCATCCCTCGCCCGCCACCGCCGGACACGGCCTTGACGAACACGGGGAAGCCGATCTCGCCGGCTCGTGACAGGAGCGTGGCCACGTCGTCGGAGGGCTCGGTGCTCCGCAGCGTCGGCAGTCCCGCCTCCCGGGCAGCGGCGATGGCGCGCGCCTTGTTGCCCGCCAGCTTGAGCACCTCGTGGTCGGGACCCACGAAGGTGATGCCCGCGTCCTCGCACGCCGTGGCGAGGTCGGGGTTCTCCGAGAGGAAGCCGTAGCCCGGGTAGATGGCGTCGGCGCCGGCCTGGACAGCGGCGCCGACAATGCCGGCGACATCGAGGTACGCGCGGACAGGATGGCCCACCTCGCCGATCTGGTAGGACTCGTC
Source organism: Actinomycetota bacterium (assembly GCA_016213595.1). GTDB lineage: Bacteria > Actinomycetota > Actinomycetes > Propionibacteriales > Propionibacteriaceae > Fen-668. Next base: position 6,405 of record JACRAA010000309.1, read on the forward strand.
AGCCTTGAGCCGGTACTCGCTCAACCGGTCCTCGAACGGGAAGACTGCGACGGTGGTGATGCCGAGCTCGGTTGCGGCCCGGAAGGCTCGCACCGCGATCTCCCCGCGGTTGGCCACCAGAATCTTGCGGAACATCGTCCTCCTCGAAGCGTCGTGCGCGAGCAGGCACAACTTACCTGGCCCGCGTTGTACGGACGAGGCTTCCGCCGGTGGACGGAACCTGGGTCAGGACTCCCTACCGGGGTCAGGACTCCATCGCGACAAGGGCCGCCTCGGCGGCGACGCGGACGTCGAACCAGCGCGGGTGCGCGAGGTACGTGCCGTCGGCGGCGTCCCCGAGCTCGAGGATCAGCGCGCCGAGCTGGCGGCCAAGACCGCGCATCGCCGGCACCTCGCTGGCGCGCAGGATCGAGCCGACGGCTCGCTCCGGCCGCGGCAGGATCTCGCACTCGTCGTACAGGCAGGCGATGTGCTCCGCGAGCGAGTCGAAGTCGTCGTCCCCCGGGACGTCCTTGCCCCAGTGCCTGGCCTGGTGGACCGAGTCGGACAAGGCGGTCAGGGCGACCCAGACGTCGACGCGCAACGAGGGGTACCGCACGGCGTGGGCCTGCGTGACGGCCTCGGCCTCGAAGGCCCTCAGGGGGCTGATGGTGATGCTCATCTCGCGGTCCGTTCTGTGCCAGGGAGTGACGTTCGCGAACCTATGGCGGGGTCTGCACGGGTTGGTTGAGTGTGAAACCTTCCTCATGCTCCTGCTGAAGGGAGGGAGCGACCTGCCGCCCGGGTGCTGTGGGCACTGGCGGAAGGTAACAGCGGAGGGCGACGGCGGACGGCGTCACACGGGCGACGAGAGCCTCCGCAGGACGGTGTCGAGCATCTGCTCGGTGAGGCGGCCGGTGAACGTGTTCTGCTGGGAGACGTGGTAGCTGCCGACGAGCCGTACGTCCCCCTGTGGCGTCCCGAGCACCGTCTCGGCGCCATGCCCGAAACGGGGCGCGGGAGCAGCCACTTGCCACCCCAGTCGCTTCGCCGCGCGGAGCGTGCCCGTCCACGCGATGGCCCCGAGGGCGAGGACCGACCGCAGCGGCAGCGCCAGCGTGAGGTCCCGGTCGAACCAGCCGGCGCACGTGGCGAGCTCGACGGGCGTGGGCTTGTTGACCGGAGGGGCGCAGTGGGCGGCCGGCACGATCCGTACGCCTGTGAGCGTCAGCCCGTCCCCTGCCGCGACCGACGTCGGCTGGGAGGCGTAGCCCGCGCGGTACAGCGCCGCGTAGAGCCAGTCGCCGGAGCGGTCGCCGGTGAACATACGGCCCGTACGGTTCGCCCCGTGCGCCGCCGGCGCGAGCCCGACGACGAGGATCTCGGGGTGAGGGTCCCCGAAGCTCGGCGAGGGCCTGCCCCAGTACGGCTGGTCGGCGTACGAGGCCCGCTTCGTCACGGCGACCTCCTCACGCCAGG
>JACRAA010000316.1 GCA_016213595.1 Actinomycetota bacterium
AGCACAGCCGCAGTTACCGGCGTAGCCACCTCGCGCATGCGCGCATCGTGCCACGCTTGCTTCCCGTGAACGAGGACTCCCGGGCCCCGACTCGGTCGATGACAAGGAGCGCAGCCATGAGCGAGCGTGGAGCGCAGCGATGAGGGAGTGGGGCTCGGAGGTGCTGACAGCCGGTGCGGCCACGGTCGCGGTCGATGTCCCGCCTGGAACGCCGATGAGCGGGTACGCGGCCCGCCTCTCCCCCAGCACGGGCATGCAGGACCCCCTGACCGTACGAGCGCTCGTCGTGGACGACATCGGCCTGGTCGTCGTGGACTGCTGCGCGCTCCGCGAGGCGACGTGCGACAAGCTGCGTGCGGTACGGCCTGCAGGGGTTCGCGACGTCGTGGTCACCGCCACCCACACCCACTCCGGACCGTGCCTGACCCCCGGCGGGCTGGGCACCTTCGCGCCCGACGTGCTCGAGACGGGTCGGAGCGCGTACGTCGAGGCGCTCACGAGCGCGTACGAGCATCGCATCCCCGTCACGGTCCGGTACGGGGAACGGCGTTCCGTCGGCGTGGGCCGCAACCGCCGGCATGCCGATCTCAACATCGACCCGCCCGTACAGGTCGTCTCCTTCGACGCGGCGGACCACACCGTCGCGACGCTCGTCACCTACCCCATGCACCCCGTCGTGCTCAGCGCGGCGAACACGCTCGTCTCCGCCGACTACGTCGGTCCGCTCCGGGACGAGGTCGAGGCGGCCCTTCCCGGTTCCGTGTGCATCTTCGCCCAGGGCTGCGCCGGCGACGTCAACGACGACCGACACTCGGCCGAGGAGGACTTCTCCGCCGCTCCCAGCCCTGGCCGCAGCGTCGAAGCGGCCGCTGCCACGGGCAGGACCGTCGCGAGGGCGGCGCTGGACGCGCTGTCGACCGCGACGACCCTCCGGCCCGCCTCGACCAGCATGCGCACCCTCGACGTACCGCTCGAGCTGACCGTGCTCGACCCCGCCGAGGTTGCGGCCGAACGGGACGAGTGGACGCGTCTTGTCGCGACGCTGCCTCCTGAGCGCAGCGCGCTGTACGAGACGTGGGCCGCGTGGGCCGACGCGTGGCTCGATGCCCCCAGGGACAGCGACTGGTCCGGTCGCGTCGGTCTCATCACCATCGGCGACCTCCGGATCGCGACGCTGCCGGGCGAGCCGTTCCTGGCCGTCGCCGACCGTGTCCACGGTCGGCTCGGAGAGCGGACACTCGTGCTGGGCTACTGCGACGGCGTCTCCGGCTACCTCCCCACCGCCGATGAGTACGGTCACGGGGGCTACGAGGTGTCCGACGCGCATCGCTACTACGGGATGGCCGGACCCTTCGCACCGGGCAGTGCGGAGCGGCTCGCGGACGCCGCGGTCTCACTCAGCGAGAACTAGTCGCCCGACTTCGGGCGTGGCGGCAGTCGTCCCGGGCGTGTCGTCGCCGACCTCCGGGTAGCCTCCGTGGTCCGATGCGAGACACCCACCCCGGACCCCGTACGCCATGGTGAGTTCGCCATGGTGAAGGTGGCGACGGCGCAGGAGTCCATCTCCCCCGCCTTCCCCGGACGCGCGCCCTGGGGCACGGCGTCGGCCCTTCGTGCCTGGCAGCAGGAGGCGCTCGACGCGTACCTGGTTCAGGACCGCCAGGACTTCCTCGCTGTGGCGACCCCGGGCGCCGGCAAGACCACGTTCGCGCTGCGCGTGGCCTCCGAGCTCCTGGCGCGCCGGACCGTCGAGCGCATCATCGTCGTCACCCCCACCGAGCACCTCAAGGTGCAGTGGGCCGACGCCGCCGCGCGCGTGGGCATCCATCTCGACCCCGGAGTCGGCAACACGCGCTCGGCCCGGTCCCGCCAGTTCGACGGGATCTGCACGACGTACGCGGGCGTCGCCATGAACGCCCATGGGGTCGAGGCGCGGTGCCGGGGCTCGAAGACGCTCGTCATCCTCGACGAGGTCCACCACGCCGGCCACTCGCTGAGCTGGGGCGACGCGGTGCGCAGCGCGTTCGAGCCCGCCGTGCGCCGGCTGCTGCTCACCGGGACCCCGTTCCGCTCCGACATCAACCCCATCCCGTACGTCAGCTATGACCCGGGCCCGGACGGCATCCCGCGGAGCACCGCCGACTATGCGTACGGCTACGCGGAGGCACTGCGCGACCACGTCGTCCGCCCCGTCGTCTTCATGGCCTACGGCGGGCCGATGCGCTGGCGGACGAAGGCGGGCGACGAGGTCTCGGCGTCCCTCAACGACCCGCTCACGAAGGACGTCACCGCGCAGGCCTGGCGCACCGCCCTCGACCCCAATGGCGAGTGGATCGGCTCGGTGCTCCACTCGGCCGACCGTCGCCTCGACGAGGTGAGGCGGCACGTTCCCGACGCTGCGGGCCTCGTCATCGCCACCGACCAGACTCGGGCCCGGGCGTACGCACGACTCCTGACCCAGCTGACCGGCGAGAAGCCGGCCCTGGTGCTCAGCGACGACGCGGGGTCGAGTCGACGCATCGAAGCCTTCCGTGAGGGCGACGCCCGCTGGCTCGTCGCGGTACGGATGGTCTCCGAAGGCGTTGACGTGCCGAGGCTCGCGGTCGGCGTGTACGCGACGGCGACCTCCACTCCCCTGTTCTTCGCCCAGGCCGTGGGCCGGTTCGTACGGGCGCGCCGCCGTGGCGAGCTCGCGACGGTGTTCCTCCCGACCGTCCCGGTCCTTCTCGCCCACGCCGCCGTGCTCGAACGCGAGCGGGACCACGTCCTGGGCCGGCGCACGTCGTCCGAGGACCTCTGGTCACCCGAGGAGGACCTGCTCGCCGCCGCGAACCGGGAGCAGAAGGCGTCCGACGACCTCGACGACCAGTTCGCCGCCCTCGAGTCCGAGGCCGTCTTCGACCACGTCCTGTTCGACTCCCAGGCGTACGGGATGCACGCCGCTCCCATGTCGGCCGACGAGCAGGACTACCTCGGACTTCCCGGTCTGCTCGAACCCGACCAGGTGTCGAGGCTGCTGACCGACCGCCAGCGCCGTCAGATCGCCCGCCGCGACCGGCTCGACCGGGGCCCCGCCCCCCGTGAACAGAGCCACGCGCGAGCGCTCGAGGCGCGCCTCAAGGAGCTGAACAGCCTTGTCGCCCAGTACGCACGCGTCGCCGGCGTCCCTCACGCGCACATCCACGCGGACCTTCGGCGCCGCTGCGGAGGTCCGTCCCTCTCCGCCGCTACCACGGAGCAGGTGGAGGCCCGGATCGCCGAGCTGCGGAAGAGGTTCTGACCGAGCTCTGAAGGGCTCCTCGGCTAGACGGCCCCGACCAGCGCCGCCACACCTGAGCGGTACGTCGGGTCGGCCCAACGCGACGAGATCCGGCGCCAGGAGCGGATCGCGGTCAGCGCCACGACGGCACAGAGGACGGCGGCGAGCCACGGCAGCAGCCCGGCGACGACCGCCACCGCGAGGCCCGTCGTGGCGGCCGTCAGCATGATGCGGATCACGTAGCCCATGCCGACGATGGGAGGTACGAGGGGGTCGCCGCGTCCTGTCAGGCGCGTCCGGTGCGGCTTCTCGACCGCGTAGCGCAGCGACAGCCCGGTGGCGATGACCGACGAGGCCAGGAGCCCAGCCGTGTAGGCCGGGAGGACCGACCAGGCCATGGTGGACGTGGCCACGGCGACCACCATGAGGACCAGGCCGAGGACCACGGAGGCGGCGAGCTGGATGAGCGCGACGTGGCGGATCAGGAGCTTCCACGCCCGCGGCTGCGCGAGCAGCAGCGTCACCGCGCCACCGAGGACGCCGAAGACGTTGACTCCCCAGCCGAGCGCCATCGCGAGGGGCACCACCATGGTGACGGAGGCGAGCATGGAGGTCGGGTCGCCACGGGAGTAGTGGATCCAGGCGAACAGCATGGGCATCGCCACTCCGATCATCATGATGATCGGGCGGCGTACCTCCCGGGTACGTGCCAGCGTCGTCACCAGCATCGTGAGCAGCGCCCAGGAGGGGCTTACGGGAACAGACACCGATCCGGTGCGCTGACGTACCCGCTCGACGGGAACCGGCAGCACGAGCGCCCGGCGGCAGACGAGCAGCCCGGCGACGAAGACCGCGGCCGTCACGACGACGAGCGCGGCGAGACCTCCCACGAGCCCAGCGACGGAACCTGCCGCGCCGCCGCGGATGAGGTGCTGCAGGATCTCGGCAAGACCGAGGACCGTGCGGCCGTGGGCCGGGTCGAGGAGCACGGCGAGGGCGACGACGAGGCCGGCGACTCCGGCGAGGTACCAGCGCAGCCTCGCGGCCCAGCGGCGCCTCGTGAGCTCGATCGTCCAGGCGAAGAGTGCCATCACGAGCATGGCGCAGAGCCACGTCGTGAGCGCGACGATGACAGCGGGGGCACGGCCCCGGCCGTCGGAGGTGGCGAGCGACGCCGCAGCCACCAGGAGCAGCAGCGGCGAGAGGCCGACGGGTGACAGGACGGAGTTCCAGATCCCGTCGAAGTAGCGGTACAGGCGGCTGGGGCGGATCCCGGCGAGGTCGACGTCGGGGAACTGGGCCTGAGCGGCCGCACCGGTGATCGGCGCGAAGAGCGTGCCCGCCAGCACGGCGCCGAGGGCCGCGGGGACGCTGATGGCCCTGTCACCCACGAGGTAGGGGTAGACCGGAGAGCCGGCCGTGGCGTGGCGAGCGGCCCAGGAGACGAGGTCCCCGGCGACCGCGGCGAGAACGAGGAGGCAGACGGCGAGCGCGGCTGCGACGCGGGCCCGAAGCCGGGCCTGCGCTGTACGGACCTGCGCGCGGAGCCGGGAGAGGCGGACGGTCGCGGCCAGCCCCTGGGTGACCTCTCTCGAGAGTCCCGTCACGCCACCGCCTCGACCACGTCCGACCGCAGCAGGGCGGCGTAGCGGCGTTCGCCTTCCGGGCCCCCGAACTCCTGCGACGGGCCCTGCGCCGCGAGGCGCCCCTTGACGAGGACCGCCACCTCGTCGCAGGCCGAGGTGAGCAGCTGCTGCAGGTGGGTCGAGACGATCACGGCCATCCCGGCCTCTGCCGCCTCGCGGATCGCGGACACGGTCACCTCGACGCCGGACGGGTCGACGCCGTCGAACGGCTCGTCGAGGACCAGCACGCCGCGCGCCGCGAGGACCGCCAGCAGCACCGAGAGCCGTCGCTGCATGCCGTGCGAGAACGTACCGGCCCGCCGGTCCCGTACGCCTGACAGGCCGAACCGCTCCACGAGCTCGTCGGCGACGGCCCGTCGGCTGCGGGTGCCCCGCAACGACGCGAGCAGGTCGATGTGCTCGTCGGGTGTCGCCTGCGCGATGAGTCCACCGATGTCGGGGCAGTAGCCGACGGTCGCACGTGCGGCGTCGGCGCCGTCCGGCGTCGCGAGGTCGAAGCCCTCGACGGTCAACCGGCCGGAGCTGTGGGCGTTGACGCACCCGATCGCCCGCAGCGTCGACGACTTGCCGGCCCCGTTTCCGCCGAGCATGCCGAGCACCCGTCCGGCTGGGACGTGGAGCGTCAGACGGTCGACGGCTACGACGTCGCCGTACCGGATGGACACCTCTTCGAGGTCGACGCCTGTCACGGGCCGTACGGTACGGGCAGGTGAGCGCAGTGGTCGAGAGACTGGGAAGACCCTCATGTCCTCCCGACTCAGGCCCTCCGCGCTCAGGTCCTCGCCGGCGCCCGCCTCAGACCTGCTGCTGCGGGAACTTCCCCTCCGCTGCGATCCGCTTGTTGAGCTCGGCGAGGTACTCGTCCTCCGAGAAGTCGATGTCGACCTCACGCCCGAGGAACGCGGACAGGTGCATCGCGTTGGCGAGCCTGACCCCGTTGATGCCGTCGCTTCCGGGGGCGATGAGCGGTGTGCCCTCGAGGATGTGGGCGGCGAAGTTCGTGAGGACCGCCGCGTGCTGCTGGCCCCACACCGAGTCGTACGCCTTCGTCTCTGTCTTCGTGAAGTCGTCGCCGAGGATGTTCTCGCCGGCGAACAGGCGGCGGGTGCTCTCCGGCGTGGTCCGCGCCGATGCCGTCTGCTCGTCCTCGGACAGGCGGGTGATGGTCACCCGCGCGGAGCCGTCGACGACCACCTTGCCCTTGTCGAGCAGGATCTCGAGACGGTCCGTCCCGTCGACGTCGTGGACGGACGTCGTGAACGTGCCGGTGACTCCCTCGCCAAGGTCGAACACCGCGACCACCTCGTCCTCGACGGCGATGTCGCGGCGGAACCCGAACCCGAGCTTCGCGAACACCTTCTTCGGCATCCCGCAGAGCCACTGCGACAGGTCGATCTGGTGCGGCGCCTGGTTGACGAGGACGCCACCGCCCTCGCCGCCCCAGGTCGCCAGCCACTCCGACTGCTGGTAGTAGCCCTGGGGCCGCCACCAGGTGGTGATGATCCAGTTCCAGTGGCGCAGAGCGCCGAGCTCGCCGGAGTCGAGGAGCTGCTTGAGCTCGACGTAGAGGGGGTTCGTGCGCTGGTTGAACATGATGGCGAAGGTCAGCTCGGGCTTGGTCGCGGCGAACTCGTTCATGAGCCGGACCTGCTTGGTGTAGACACCAGCGGGCTTGTCGACGAGCGTGTGCTTGCCGGCCGTCAGCGCCTTCATGGCGTACTGCGGGTGAAGGTAGTGCGGCACCGTCGTGACGACGGCGTCGATGCCGTCACTGGCGAGCAGCGCGTCGACGTCGTCGAAGACAGGCACGTCGGGGTACTGCTCCTGGGCCGTCTCGCGTCGGGCCGGGTCGCTGTCGCAGATCGCGCCGAGACTCATGCCCGGCACCATCGACGCCGAGAGGATCCGGCTGTAGTAGCCGCCCTGCTGGCCGAATCCGATGATGCCCAGACGTACGGTGTCCATGGTTCTCCTGCCGATGGAAAGCTGACCCTGTCTGTCTATCGAAGCCGGACGGCCGTTTCACCCCTCGTCCGACTGTTTCCACGTTCCCGAGGTCGGTGCGGAGGGGAGTCCCTGGGCAGAGAGACCGTCAGTGCGCGGAGAGGCGGACCGCCGGCAGAGCCGCCGCCTCGGTGACGAGAGCCAGCCCGTCCACCTCGGCCACGGCCGCTTGCTGGGAGACCATGGTCGACAGGGCGTCCCAGACCGCCTTGTGCGCGGGGGCGTCCTTCGCGAGCTCCTTGAGGACCTCCTGGGCGACCTGGCCGTCCTGCGCGACGCCGAGCGTGCTGGTGACCTTCTTCCACAGCTCGGACTGCTCCTCGGCCGCCGCGCCCAGCGCGTCGACCGCGTACCGCGCCTCCTTCGTCGTCTTCCTCAGCTCGTGAATGGCTGCCGCCCGCTCCTCGCCCTCGGGCAGGGCTGCGGCCTCCTCAGCCGCCGTACGGCCGGGCACCGCGGCGAGACCGACGACAAGGAGCTCGGCCGGCAGATCCGCGGCCGGCGACCAGTCGGCCGGGGGCAGCTCGCCGACGAGACGCGAGAACCTGTCCCCCTTGAGCTCCTTCCGCATCGTGGTGAGGGCCTCGTCCCGGTCGCGGCGCACCTCCTCGGCGATCTCGTCGGCCACAGCGTCCCCGTACAGCGCCGCCGCCTCCGGTCCGCGCAGGAGGGACTCGAGCCAGTCTCCGACCACCTCGAGGTCGCGCGGCCGGCTCAGCAGCCCTGCGTACCAGCGCAGCTCGTCCCGCAGGGACCGGTGCCCGTGCACCCACAACGGCCGGAACGTACGGAGCGCGGTCCGCAGCCGGCGCGTGGCCACCCTCGCCGCGTGGATCGCATCCGGCGAGTCCGCGAGGACCAGCGGGAGCGAGGTGCGGATCGTCGCCGCGCACTGCGCCACGTACGGCCCGACCACCTCCCGCCCGGTCAGGACTGTGTCCGAGCCCGTCATGACTCGAACGGCGAGGCGTCGCCCGCGCCGTACCGGAGGACCTCGACCTCGTCTCCGCGGAGGTCGACCACGGTCGTCGCCAACAGTCCGACGTCGCCGGAGTCCAGGACGGCGTCCACCTCGTGACCGAGGCTGTCGGCGATCGTCCAGCCGTCCGTCATGGGCTCGTCGGCTCCCGGCAGGATCAGCGTGCTCGACTGCAGCGGCGCCCCCACGACGTCGAGCAGCGCCCGGGCGGTCACGTGGTCGGGAATGCGCACGCCGACGGTCTTCTTCTTCGGGTGGAGCATCGCCTTGGGGGCCTCCCGGGTTGCCGGGAGGATGAAGGTGTACGGACCCGGCGTTCTCGCCTTGATGGCCCGGAACTCGCGGTTCCCCATCTGCACGTACGCGCCGAGCTGGGCGAACTCGCTGCACACGAGTGTGAAGTGGTGCCCGTCGTCGAGGCCCCGGATCCTACGGATCCGGTCGAGCGCCTCCCTCGTACCGAGCCGGCAGCCGAGCGCGAAACCGGAGTCCGTGGGATAGGCGATGAGACCGCCGTCAGAGAGGATCGCCGCCACCTGCGTGAGCGACCTCGCCTGGGGATTCGCTGGATGCACGTCGAAATAGCGAGCCATCCCGCCATTGTTCCACCCGCTCTGCCACCCGAGCCCGAGCCGGCTCGTCCACTTCTGACCCGGCTCCCAGGTGGTTCATAGACTCCGCGTTCACACTCGTCACATGAGCACAGACGGGTGGTCGCGTACCGCCCGCATCATGCGGCGGGCGGCTTTCGGCGTGACGGGCTCCGACGTGGACCGGGTGGGCAGCGCCGTGGAGGCGTGGGTCGACGACGCGCTGAACGACGGCCCCGACCCTGGTGTCGACGCGACTCCGCCGCCTTCCTTCCCCACACTCCCCGCCCTGCCTGCGGACGCCACGCAGGAGCAGCGCCAGGCGCGGAACAAGGCCTACACCGACCAGGGGAACCAGCTGGTCAGCTGGTGGCTGACCCGGATGCTCGCAGCGCACCGGCCCGTACGGGAGCGGATGACCTTCGCCTGGCACAACCACTGGGCGACGAGCCTGTCCAAGGTGAAGCAGGCCTCCCTGATGCTGCGGCAGAACCAGCTGCTGCGCAGCCAAGGCTTCGGGAGCTTCACGACGCTGGCCCAGCAGATGGTCGTCGACCCCGCCCTGCTGCTCTGGCTCGACGCGGAGAAGAACACCAGGGCCGCCCCCAACGAGAACCTCGCGCGCGAGCTCATGGAGCTGTTCACCCTCGGCGTCGGAGGCGGGTACACCGAGGACGACGTCAAGCAGGCTGCCCGCGCGCTCACCGGCTGGCGGGTGGCGGCCGACGGAACGGTCAGCAACGACCCGAAGCGCACTGATCCGGGCCCGGAGACCGTCCTCGGCACGACCGCCCGCTTCACTCCGTCGACCCTGGTCGAGGCGATCCTGTCCGCCCCGGCCCACCCGCGCTACCTGGCGACGCGGTGGTGGCACCAGCTCGCGAGCGGGGACGCGATCGGCGACGACGCACTCGCACGGGTCGTCGCAGCGTACGGGCCGGGCCGGGACTCGAAGGCCCTGCTCGCGGCGATCCTCGTCGACCCCGCCTTCGCGGCGGCCGCCGGCACCATCGTCGCCTCGCCCGTCGAGTGGGTCGTGGGCGCGATGCGAACGCTCGCCATCCCGTCGACGCCGTCAGCTGTGCAGGAGGCACTGGGGTTGCTGCGCCGCCTCGGACAGGTGCCGTTCATGCCGCCGAACGTGTCGGGCTGGCCGTCCGGGGCCTCCTGGTCGTCGACAGCTGCCGCGTCGACCCGGGCGGCGGCGGCGACGAGGATGGCAACGCTGGCGGACCTGTCGGCGGTCGCGAACGCCGGGCCGGCGAGCCGCAACGACGCCGTCGCGCATCTCCTCGCCCTCGACCACTTCACTCCCCGCACGGTCACCGCGCTCGCGCTGGCGAAGGGGAACCCGCAACAGCTCGTCGCGACCGCGCTCATCAGCCCGGACTATCTGGTGGTGTGACATGAATCCTGGTGTGACATGGAACGTGGTGTGACATGAGAGCTCCCTACGACCCGCGACTCCCCCTGGACGGCCTCACCCGACGCGGCTTCCTGCAGGCCTCAGGCGTCGTGGGTGCCACGGCACTGCTCGCCGGCGCAGCCGGCTGCTCCTGGCAGGACGTCCAGCGGGCCGCGAGCCAGAGCCCGTTGCCACCCGGCACGCCCGTTCTCGTCCTCGTGACCCTGTACGGCGGGAACGACTGGCTCAACACGGTCATCCCGGTCGACGACCCCGCGTACCACGACGCGCGGCCCGGCATGTCGTACAGCCACGGAGACGTTCTCGCCCTGGACAACGTCACGGGCCTCAACCCCGGACTGAAGAACCTCTCCTCGCTGTGGTCGTCGAAGAAGCTCGCCATCATGCGCGGCGTCGGCTACCCGAACCCCGACCGCTCCCACTTCCGGTCGATGGACATCTGGCAGACCGGAAGCCCGGGCACACCCCTCAGCACAGGATGGCTCGGACGCTGGCTCGACCACGCGAAGGACCCGGAGCCGTTGCTCGGGCTCAACATCGGTCCTGTGCTGCCGGTTCTCGCCGTCGGGGCCCAGCGCACCTTCGCTGCGCTCAGCGTCAAGG
>JACRAA010000310.1 GCA_016213595.1 Actinomycetota bacterium
GTAGTTGGCACTTCGATCGGGCACACTTCCCCCATGCCCCAGCTCGGCGCCTTGGAGACCAAGGTCATGGATGCGCTCTGGACCGCGTGCTGCCCGGTGTCCGTACGGGACGTGCACGAGGCGCTCGGCTCCTCCGACCTCGCCTACACGACGATCCTGACCGTGCTGGACCGGCTCGCCAAGAAGCTGGTCGTGCTGCGGGAGCGGGACGGGAAGGCCTGGCTGTACCGGCCGGCCGGCACTCGTGAGGAGCTTCTGGCCCAGGACATCGTGGAGGCGCTGCGTCAGGAGGGCGTCGACGTGGAGCTGCTCGCCGAGGCCCTCGCGGCGCATCTGACGCCCGCCGAGAAGGGACTGCTGCGGTCCCGTCTGGCCGGGACGTAGCCGGACACGACGAAGCCCACCCCAGGTCGCGAGGGACCCGGAGTGGGCTGGTGCCAGTGGAGGCTGGTGTCAGGCAGCGAGGGGCTGCGCGACGTTGTCGTCCAGCCGTGCGGCGAGCGCGATCTGCAGGCCGGCGGTGCGACGGAGGAACGAGGCGAGCCTCGTCCGTACGGGCTCGTCGATGACGGCGAGACCCAGGTCCTCATCGGGGACGATGTCGCGGAGGGTCGCGGCGGGAAGCCGCTCGGAGTCACGGGACGCGGTCCAGGAGTCGTAACCGAGGTAGAAAGACATGTCGTTTCCTCTCTGGTTGTTCGGGAGAGGCACGAGGCCATACCGGGACGGCCTCGGGCATCGTCGAACCGGGTTGGCGGGGACCAGCAGCCGGGGAGGCTTCCGATCCCACGTAAGTAGTCTATAGCACTAGAGTCGGCGGGGGCAATCGGCCCCTTCGCCGTCGCTACCCCCGCCCCTCCTACTCGGCAGAGGGACGGGACGAGACCGTCGCCCCTTCTATCGCGACGATGGGGATCTCCACGGGATGGTCGCCGTACGCCCGCGGGTCCTCCCGCGGCTCCAGGTGGCTGCGCACATCGAGCTCGGGCGCGACCTCGCGCAGGTCGGCCTCGATGACCTCGACCAGGTCGTGCGCCTTCCGGACGCTCCACGTCCCCGGCACCAGGACGTCGAACGTCGCGAACCCGTGACGCCCGGCGGACCGGGTCCGCAGCCCATGGAACATGACGTCCTCGGTCGTGTGCTTGAGCAGCACCGCCACGATCTCGGCGTTCTCCGCGTCCGGGAGCGTCCGGTCGAGCAGACCTGAGGTCGACTCGGCGAGCAGCCGGAAGCCGGCGAAGACGATGTTGACCCCGACGGCGAACGCGATGATCGGGTCGAGCCGCTCCCAGCCCGTCAGCCGGACGAGAAGGACGCCCAGCACCACACCGGCCGACGTCCACACGTCGGTCATCAGGTGCTTGCCGTCGGCGCGGAGGGTCACGGACTTGTACGTGCGACCCGCTCGGAGGAGCACGAAGGCGACAGCACCGTTGATGAGCGACGCGCCTACGGAGATGAGCAACCCGATGCCCACGTTCTCCAGCGGCTGCGGGTGCAGGAACCGGTCGACGGCACTGATGACGATGGCAAGGGCCGCGACGAAGATCATCCCGCCCTCGACCGCCGCAGAGAAGAACTCCGCCTTCGTGTGCCCGAAGTGGTGGTCGTCGTCCGGCGGCTTCGCCGCCAGCCTCAGCATGAGCAGCGCAACCACTGCGGCGACCAGGTTGACCACGGACTCCGCGGCGTCGGACAGCAGCCCGACGGAGCCGGTGAGCAGCCACGCCACGCTCTTGAGGCTGATCGTGACGACCGCGGCGGCGATGGAGAGCCACGCGTAGCGGGTCAGGTCTCTGCGTTTCACCCGACCATTCTCGCAGCCTCCCCCGCGCCAGCCGCAGCCCGTCACCCCCTCAGCGACCGCAGCCAGTGCGGCGGGCGAGACGGTGCGTGCGCGCAGGATCGCCGCGACCGAGAAGAGCGCGCCCAGCAGTGTCCACGCGATGAGCGCGAAGACACCGCCTGTCACGCCCGGACCACCGCTCACCACCGCTCGTACAGCGTCATAGGCGGGAGACAGCGGGGACAGCGGCCGGACCGCGTCGAGCCAGCCGGGCACGCTGCTGGTCAGCGCTGTCGCCACCGTGACCACGGCGAAGACCACCGCCAGGAGCCGTCCCGCGCCCTTCGTCCACGCCGAGAGCGCGTGGTTGACGGCGACGAACGCCACGCCGGCGACCAGCAGGAGCAGGGTCAGCTGCAGCCAGCGGTACGCAGGAAGCCGTACGAACGCCTCGCCGACGGCGGAGACCAGGAGCGCCTGGAGGAGGACGATGACGAGGCCCGGCTGCAGCGCCTCGACGACGAGAGCCGCGGAGGCCTTGCTGGACAGGGCGAGCCGGCGCCGTACAGCTGGCAGTACCGTGTACGTCGCGAAGGCGCCGACCCAGAGGGCCAGGACCATGAGCAGGGCGGCCAGCGCGGCGCCGGGCTGTACGAGCCCGTCCAGGCCGGACACCGAGATGGGCGACGCGACGACCTTCGCCAGCTGGGAGCGGTCCTCCGTCGTGTAGCTGGGGACCTGCGTCGCCCCCTTGGCCAGGCCGTCCGCGAGCTGCTTCGTCCCGTCGGCGAGCTGGCTGCTCCCGTCCGCCGACTTCTGGACGCCGTCGGCGAGCTGCGAGGCTCCCGGCGCCGCCTGGTCGATGCCGTCGAGGACCTGGTTGACGCCCGACACGTACTGCTGGGCACCGGAGCGCACTGCCCCACCGCTGCTCGACAGCTGCCCGAGGCCGGACGACAGCTGCTGTGCCCCGGCGACGGTCTGGTCCACCCCGCCGGTGTAGGCGTTGATGCCGTACTGGAGCGAGCTCTGGCCGCCGAGCGACTCGCTCACACCCGCCCGTACCGCGTCGAGGCCGGCGACCACACCTGCGCCCGCCGGCGCCAGTGCGGCCGCTGCCGCCTTCTGCTGGGCCAGGAGGGCGGTGCTGGGGGTGTTGCTCGCGGCGACGACGAGGGGCGTCGTCACGGCCACGACCGTCTGGAGCTTGGGAGCTGTCGCGCTCAAGGTCGTCGCGTCGGCGGAGATCGACGTGACGAGCTGGTCGAGCGTCCGCCCGCCGCTCGTCGCGTTGATCTGGCCGGTCGCGGCCTTGGCTGCCGCCTGCGCGGCCGCGGCAACCCCTGCGCCATAGCCGTCACAGGCGGGCGACCCGGGCGCGCCGATCGATCCGGGACAGCTCAGGCCGGAGGTGGCCGAGTCGATCGCGGAGGCTGTACGGGTGTCGAGGCTTCCCGCGAGGCCGTTGGCGGCTGTCGCCGAGCCCTGGAGCGCCGCTGTGGTGCCCGCGAGGGTCGCAGCCGCGGCGCCAGCATTGGCGGCGTACGAGGAGGCGCCGCCGCCCGCGAGTGCCTGGTCGGTGAGCTGGCGGATGCTCGTGAGCAGGTCGACCTCGCCGCCCAGCGGCGTGAGGAGCTGCGTGACGCCCTGGGTGTAGGGCACAAGACCCTGGGTGCGGTACGTGCCGATTCCCGCGTCCAGCGCCGAGACTCCCGAGCGGAGCGGTGCCGAGCCGGCTGACAGCTGTGCCAGTCCCGAGGAAAGCTGGGCCGCACCGGCGGCGGCCTGGTCCGCTCCGGACGTGTACTGGGTGATGCCCGAGACCAGGCTCGACCCGCCGCTTCGGATGAGCGCGCCGTTCGCGGTGATCTTGTACAGCCCGTCCGACAGCTGCCTCGCGCCGGGGGCGGCCTGGGCCAGCCCGTTCGAGAGCTCACCGCTGCCGTCGGCGAGCTTCTTCGCCGCGTCGGCGACCGTCTGGAACTGCTGCCCCGTCGTGTTGAAGCCGAGGTACACCTGGTCGAGGTAGCCCGCGGTGAGTGTCTGGTTGAGCGCGAGCGCTGCCGCCTGCGCCACGGACTGGCCGACGGCGGTGTCCGCGATGCCCGCGACCGGGGAGGTCGCGACGTCGATCGTCGCCTGCTGCGCGGAGCTCGCGCTCCCCGCGTAGGAGGTCGCCGCGGCGGAGAAGCTCTCCGGGATGGTCACGACCGCTCCGTACCGGCCGGACTGGAGTCCGTCGGAGGCGTGGCGCGCGTCGGCCAGGACCCACGTGAAGTTCTGGCCCTGCTGGGCCGAGATGAGCTGCGCGGAGAGCTGGCGACCCAGCGGGACCGTCTTGCCGTTGAGCGTGACCGCCTTGTCGAGGTTGACGATCGCCGCGTGGACCTTGGACAGACGGGTGTCGGAGTGCCAGGTGGCGGCGAGCAGCCCGGCTGCTACCACGACCGGAACCAGGAGCAGCCCCAGTGCCTTCAGCCACCAGCGACCACCCAGGGTGGAGCTGATCCCGTTCATGCCATACCTCCTCGGTCGCCCACGAGCACGGGCTCGTCGAGCTGCAGTGTGTAGTCGCCCGGGCGGACCAGGTCCTGGAGCGCATCCATCGAGGCGGCGCCGATCACGAGGGACCGCTCACCGAGCTGGTGGATCAGGGCTGACACGGCTTCGCGGTCGGCGGCTGACAGCCGGTCGACGTCGTCGATGAGCAGGAGCCCCGCTGTCGTACGGGCAAGGTCGCGCGAGAGGTTCTCCGTGAGACCGTCGGCGCAGAACGTGACCCGGCGTGCCTTCGACGCCGCGTCCGGAAGGACGTACCCCAGGACCTTCACGATGCCGGACACGGGCGCCATCCGTCCTCCGAGGGTGAGCAGGAGGGCGGCGCGGGAGGCCGGGGAGCCGGTGACTGCGAGCACCTGGCCGGGGTCGAGCCGGATGGACAGGTCGCGGACCGTCGTGGCGCCACCATGGATCACGAGGTCAGAGGCCACGACCGTGGCGGTGTCTCCGGGGGCCGGCCAGTCCGCGAGCCGGAGCTGGCGGGCGAGGGACTCGCCCTCGATGTCGAGGCTCGGCAGGATGCGGTCCAGCCACTTCGGCAGCCACCACGCCTTCTCGCCGAGCAGGTGCATGACCGCGGGTACGAGCGTCATGCGAACGACGAACGCGTCGATCGCCACGCCGACCGCGAGCCCGAACGCGATCGACTTCAGGGCACCCTCGCCACGGGGGACGAAGAACGCGAAGACCGCGAACATGATGATCGCCGCGGCGACGACGACCTTCGCCGAATGGACGAAGCCCTCGTGGACCGCGTGCCGTGCGTCGTCGCCGTGGACGTGCTCCTCCCGCATCCGGGAGACGAGGAAGACCTCGTAGTCCATCGCGAGGCCGAACAGGATGCCCATGGTGATGATCGGGAAGAACGAGATGATCGAGGTCTTCTCCGACAGGTTGACCAGGCCTGAGAACCAGCCCTTGTTGAAGACGAGCGTCGCGGCGCCGAAGGACGAGCCGACGCTGAGCAGGTACCCGACCGCGGCCTTGACCGGTACGGCGATCGAGCGGAACACCATCGTGAGCA
>JACRAA010000317.1 GCA_016213595.1 Actinomycetota bacterium
GAAGCGCGAGATCGCCAACGACGTCGAGGCCGACCAGGTCCGCGCCGCGAAGGCCCTGATCGACTCGATCGACCAGGACATCACGGAGCGCCGGGCCCGTCTCGACGAGCTCAAGGCCGAGAAGGCCTCCAACGAGGCCGCGCAGGCGCTCGCCCGCGAGTTCGGCGCCGGCACCCAGGACCGGTCGCTGCCGGGCCTGTCGGTCACCGAGCCCCGGACCTACACCCCGGAGACCTCCCGCGAGGGCGTGTCGTTCTTCCGGGACGCCTACCTCTCGAAGGAGACCGACAACTGGAGCTCGCGTGAGCGTCTCCAGCGTCACGCCCGCGAGGTCGAGGTCCACAAGGAGCTCACGACCCGTGCGCAGACCACGGGCGGCGGCGCCGGCCTCGTCATCCCGCAGTACCTGGTGGAGCTCACCGCCCTCGTGGCCCGCGCAGGCAGGCCGTTCGCGAACGCGGTCGGCACGAAGCTCGAGCTGCCCGACACCGGGATGAGCATCATCATCCCGCGCGGCACCACCGGCGCAGCCGTCGCGTCCCAGGCGACGGAGAACTCGGCCGTCCAGAACACCGACGAGGTGTGGGCGAACCTGACGGTCCCGATCGTCACCATCGCCGGCCAGCAGGACGTCTCCCGGCAGTTCCTCGAGCGTGGAGCGGCGGGCATCGACCTGCTGGTCTACGGCGACCTCGCCGGCGCGTACGCCGCTGAGCTCGACCGCCAGGCCGTGAACGGCTCCGGCGCGTCGAACCAGATGCTCGGCGCCCTGCAGACGGCCGGCGTCAACCAGGCGACCGCGTTCGGCGCGGCCGCGACGGCAGCCACCTTCATGACGAAGTGGGCGGGCGCGAAGGCTGGGATCGCGGCCAACCGGTTCGCCGGCGCCAACCTCGCGGCCTGCCACCCCAACCGGTGGGGCTGGGTCGAGCAGCTCGTCGACTCGCAGGGTCGCGTCCTGGCCGTCCCCAACCAGAACGGCCCGGTCAACACGTTCGGCGTCTACGAGGACTCGACCTACGGCACGGTCGTCGGCACGCTGACCACAGTCCCGGTCATCACCGACGCCAACATCCCGACCGCCGTCGGCACCGGCCCTGAGGACCAGGTCCTGGTGGTCCGCAAGGAGGACCTGATCCTCTGGGAGGACGGCGACGGGATGCCTCGCCAGCTCCGGTTCGAGCAGACGCTCGGCAACCAGCTGACGACGAAGCTCGTCGTCTACGGCTACGCGGCCTTCACCGCCGGCCGCTACCCCAAGGCCGTCTCGATCATCGGCGGCAACGCCGGGACCGCCGGCTTCGGTCTGGTCGCTCCGACCTTCTGATCCACCCCCTTGACGCACGTCGGCGGGCTCATCCCCGGTTCGCCGGCGTGCGTCACCCCCGTCACCGCTCTCACGAGAGGAAGAACCCATGTCACCGAAGGACGACAGCACCATCCCCGAGCCCGACGTCACGCCGGCAGCGGCCGATGCGCCCGCCCCCGAGATCGACGAGTGGCTCGCCGAGAACTACCGCGAGAAGGCCGCGGAGCGTGGCACGACGCTGCCCGACATGGCCCCCGAGTACGACGAGCACTCGCCACGCCTCGCCTCGTGGATGCGCTCCCAGCGGTCCACCGACGCCTCGCAGGCGCCGCAGGACCGGCAGGCCCCGGAGAAGTCTGAGGCCTGATCATGAGCGTCCTCACGCCCAACGACGCGAAGCCGTACCTGAACCTGCCGGACAACACGCGGGTGACGGACACGGAGATCCAGACGTTCATCGATGCGGCAGAAGACAAGATCAGCGAGCTCATCGGGCCGCTCACGCCGAGCACCGTCACGTCCCTGGTGCCGAACACGAACGGGACGCTGGTCCTGCCGTACGTGAGCTGCCCGGTGATCTCGATCACCTCGGCGACGAACCTGTACTACAAGTCGACGATCCCGCCGACGACGTTCATCATCGAGCCCGGGAACGTGCTGACGCTCCCGTTCGCCTACCTCGCGCCCGGGATCTGGAGCGTCGTGTACCAGGCGGGGTGGACGACCCTGCCCGCACGCGCCCGGATGGCCGTCCTCGAGCAGATCCGGCACCTGTGGAAGACGCAGCGTGCAGGCTCCACAGGGCCTGACGTGCCCGGCTCGACGCACGCGGTCCCGTGGCGCGTCCTGGAGCTCCTCGGCGACCTCGCAGGGCTGGGCTACGCATGAGCCGCACGTCTGCAGTCCCCGACCTGATCGACGCGCTTGTCGCCCACGCGGCCGCGCGGCCGAACCTGTCGAGCGTGATCGTGTCCGACGGCGAGCTGATCTCCCTGGATCCGGGCTACCGGTTCATGGTGGGCGTCGCCCGTCCCGACTCCCTGTCGCCGATCAGCGTGGCGCAGTCGGACCAGAGCTGGGTCCTGGCGACGGCGACGGGCCGCGACGAGAACGGCTCCGTCACCTGTTCCGTCTACGGCATGTCCGGCGGCAACGAGCTGAAGATCGTCCGCGACGAGGTCTTCCGGATCGCCGGCGAGATCCAGTCGATGCTCCGAGAGAACGGCGCCCCTTCCGTGAGGCAGTCGGTCCCCGGGCTGCGGTCCACGTCGTACACCGGCCAGGTCCTCGAGCAGGTGCTCGACGAGGACGGCTCGTACGTCCTGCTCACGTTCCGTATCGAGTTCACCGCCCGCATCTAGGAGAGTCCCGTGAAGATCAAGAGCACGATCCCCTTCGCCGTCGACGACGTCCTGCTGAACAGGCTCGTCGAGCCCGGCGAGATCGTCGAGGTGACGCCCGAGCAGGGGGCGCACCGACTCGCCCAGGTCGGCAACTGGGTCGAGGTCGACGACGACCCGGCCGCCCCGCCCGCTGCCCCGCCCGCCGAGCCCTCGGCTGACGCCGACCTCATCACCGCTCAGGAGGCCTGACCATGACCACGTTCCAGGACGCATCGCTCGGCTTCGCCCCGGAGACCGTGTTCGGCACGTTCGTCCCCCCGATCCGCCACCTCGAGTTCGTCGACGAGGGGCTGGACCTCAAGAAGGGGATCAAGCAGGGCCAGGGCCTGCGTGTGGGCGGCCGCGTGGACCGCTCCGGGCGCCGTGTCGTCGTCACCCGTGACGCGGGTGGCCCGGTGAAGGTCGAGGCCGCGTCGAAGGGCCTCGGCCTCTGGTACCAGTTCCTGATGGGCGCGGGTACGTCGACTCTCGTGTCCGGGACCACCTACCAGCAGCTGTTCACGCTGGCCGACATCATGCCGATGATCTCGCTGCAGCGTGGCCTGCCTCGGGTCGACGGTACGGTCGCATGCCACTCGTTCAAGGGCTGCACCGCGAACAGTGTCGAGTTCAGCTTCCCGGTCGCGGACCTGCTGACGCTCAACGCCGACGTCGACTCGCGGGACGTGGATCTCACCCAGTCGTACACATCGCCGACGTACGCCGCGAACCCGAGCCTGTTCTCGTTCGCCGGCGCGTCGTTCTCGACGGGCGCGATCACGGCCCCGACCGCGACGGCGCTCGCCTCCGCCCCGACGAGCCTCGGCATGATCCGCGGCGGCTCGCTGAAGATCGACCACAAACTGAAGCAGGACCGGTTCAACGCCGGCGGCGGCGGCCTGAAGTCGCGCCAGCCGGTCGGCAAGCGGGACATCACCGGCAAGATCACCGTCGAGCTCGACACCACCATCGACTTCGTCGCGGCGATCATCGCGGACACGCCCTTGTCGCTCCTGCTCAACTGGACCGCCGGCGCACTGTCGACGGGCCTGGAGACGATCCAGCTCGTGCTCCCCGAGATCAAGCTCGACGGCCTGCCGAAGGTCAACGGGACGGACCTGATCACGCACGACGTCAGCTTCACCGTCCTCGACAACCTCACCGCCGCTCAGCCGGTCTGGCTCGTCGTCCGTACGGCGGACAGCGCGCTCTGATGTCGACGGGCCCAGTCGACGCCGACCTCACCGAGTGGAAGCGGATGTCGGCACTGCTGAAGACGGCCGACAAGAAGCTCGCCCGGGAGACCCGGAAGGCGCTCAAGACGGTGGCGCAGCCGATCGCGGACAAGGTCGCCGCAGAGGGCGCCGGGGCCATGCCCCACCGGGGCGGGCTGTCGGCGTATCTGGCGGCGAACGTGAAGCCGCGAGTGAACCTTCCCGCGGCCTTCGGCGGCGTCTCCACGATGACGATCGCGCTGCAGGACAAGAAGGGCGGCGTGGCGGTCAAAGCGATGGACCGGGGAATGCTCCGGCACCCGCTGTTCGGTCGCCGCCGCCACTGGTACCTGCAGCAGGTCCCCGCGAACGCGTGGACGGACTCGTTCATGCGGCAGAAGGACACGGCTGTCGTCGAGGTCGAGAAGGCCGTGCAGGAAACGATCAACTCGCTAGGGGGAGCCAAGTGAGCACCACGCTCATCAAGATCGACGGCAAGACGTACAAGCAGTCGGACCTGTCGATGGTCTCGGCGCTGGTGATCCTCCGCGCATCGGAGGAGCTGCCCTCGCTCGGGCTGCGGATCACCTGGGGCGAGCTCGTCAGCATCCTGAAGCGGACGATCGTCAAGGATGCGGAGTTCACCGAGACCGAGCAGGTCTGGCTCACGGTGTTGACCGTCTGGATGACGCTCAACGCGGCCGGGGTCGAGTGCTCCCTGCTGGATGCGATGGGCAAGACCGACGTCATCGAGCTGATGACAGTGCCGGACGACCACAAGGGAAAAGCACGAGCCCCGCAGACCCGCCAGGGTTCCGGTCGGGGCGGCGTCCGGCCCGCAGTCAAGTCCAAGCCGAGGACAGGCTCACCGACGAAGTCCTGACCGACATCTACGCCTCGATCCGCTCCCGGCACCTGGTCGTCATGCACCTGTTCCCGGGCCTCGCGTGGGAGTCAATCTGGCGCCTGCCGGTCGGCGCCTGGCTGGACGTGTGTGAGGACGTTGACGACTACATCCGCCGAGTCTCGGAAGGCTGACCATGAGTGCTGCCGGTGAGGCGATCCTGAAGCTGCTGCTGATCGGCGAAGACAAGTCCGCATCGACGACGCTCGGCAAGGTCGGGACGAAGGCCAAGGAGACCGGCGAGGACGTCAAGAAGCAC
The DNA here is from genome assembly GCA_016213595.1 of Actinomycetota bacterium. GTDB lineage: Bacteria > Actinomycetota > Actinomycetes > Propionibacteriales > Propionibacteriaceae > Fen-668. Next base: position 5,069 of record JACRAA010000317.1, read on the forward strand.
CTGGGCGGCATCGGTGCGGGCCTGAGCGCCATCGGCGGGGTCGCCGCGGCCGCCGGCATAGTGAAGTTCGGCAAGGACTCGATCGACAGCTTCAAGGAGGTCGGCAGCGAGTCAATCAAGCTGTCGCGGCTGACTGGTCTGAGCGTCGAGGACGCGTCCCGGCTCCGGTTCGCGCTCAAGGAGACGGGCGTCGACGCCGAGGGCGCGGGCAAGGGCCTGGGCATCTTCTCGAAGAACCTGGTGGGCGGCTCCGCTGACAAGGCCCTCGCTGATCTGGGGATCGCTGCGAAGGACTCGAGCGGGCACGTCAAGGGGATGGGCGACCTGCTGCCCGGGGTCGCGGACAAGTTCAAGGACATGCCCAACGGTCCCGAGAAGACCGCGCTCGCGATGAAGCTGTTCGGCAAGTCGGGCGCCGAGATGATCCCGTTCCTGACCAAGGGCGCCGAGGGCATCAAGGAGCTGACGGACAAGTCGGACAAGTACGGCCTGACGATCACGGGCCCGATGGCCGACAGCCTCAAGAAGGCGCGCGAGTCGCAGAAGGACTGGAACGCCGCGACGGAGGGGCTGAGCGTCCAGTTCGGCGCGGTCCTGCTGCCGGTGGTGACGAAGGTCATCGACTACGTGCGCGACCAGGTGATCCCGTGGATCCAGAAGGCGTCGGGCTTCCTCGGCCGCCACGGCGACGAGATCCAGCATGTGGTCAGCGCCGCGGGGCCTTTCATCGCCATGTTCGCCACGATCATCGCGGGGATCAAGACATGGACCGTAGTGCAGGGCATCCTCAACGTGGTTCTGTCGGCGAACCCCATCGCCCTGGTCGTGATCGGCATCGCCGCCCTGGCGGCCGGCCTGATCTACGCCTACCAGCACAGCGAGAAGTTCCGCGAGATCGTCGACGGCGCCTTCAAGGCGATCGGCGCGGCGGGCGAGTGGCTGTGGAACAACGCGCTGCAGCCCGTGATCAAGTTCATCGTCGACGGGTTCGTGAACATCAACCGAGGCATCATCACCGTCCTCGACGCCTTGAGTCACATCCCCGGCTTCGGCTGGGCGAAGGATGCCGCGGACCTGATGCGGCGGGCCACCGACAAGGCCGAGGAGCTGGGCGCCGGGATCAAGAAGATCCCTGACAAGACGGTCACGGTCACGATGGACGTCACCGCGAACTACAGCGCCGGCGCACAGGCTGCCCTGTCGATCGCTCGCGGGAACACGAAGCTCGCGCTGCCGGGGTTCGCCTCCGGCGGCCGCCCGCCCGTGGGCCAGCCGTCACTGGTCGGCGAGAACGGCATCGAGCTGTTCGTCCCGGACACCGCGGGGACCGTCATCAACGCACGCAACACCGCTGCGCTCATGCGCGGCCCGAACGGACTCAACATGGGAGGCGGCGACGTGCAGAACGTCTACATCACAGTGCAGGGCGACAGCGACCCGCACGGGGCGGCGAAGACGATCGAGGAGAAGCTTCGGCTGCTCAAGATGACCCGCGGCGGCGCCCAGCTCGCGTTCCAGGTCTGAGCCGTGGCTATCCCTTCGGTTCAGGTCTTCCTCGGCGAGGAGACGGCGGGCATCGACGGCGCGGTGACGTGGGTGGACATCACCACGTACCTGCGCTTCGAGTACCCCGTGACGCGGTCGTATGGCCGGTCCTACGGTGGTGGCGCGCAGCCCGGGACGGCGTCGCTGACGCTGGAGAACACGGACGGCCGCTTCACCGTCGGCAACGCGTCCTCGCCGTACTACCCGTACGTCCACCTCCAGGCGCTCATCAAGATCCTGCGCGACGGGCGCCCATTCTTCGTCGGTCGGATCCAGGCGATGCCGATGTCGTGGCCCGACGGCGGCGACAGCCTCTGCGTCGTGACCGTCTCGCTGGCGGACAAGATGGCTCGGTATGGGCGGATGACTCTCCGCTCGTACGCGATCGAGGAGATCGCCTCTCTCGGCCCCACGTACTACTACCCCTTGAACGAGCCCACTGGCGCCTCGTTCGCGAACAGCGCGGCCGTCATCGGCGCCCCCCTGATGGTCTTCACGCCCGGCGACGGGACGGTCGCGTTCGCCGGGTCGACAGGGCCCGCCGGGGATGGCGGTTCCGCGCCGACGTTCACCCCGAACACGACGGCCGCCTTCCTCTCGAGCTCGTCGCTGACCTTCCGCAACACCTGGAACGACGGGAGCTTCGGGTACGTCAGCGAGACGATCGCGGCGACGTTTACGACGGCCGCAGATGGCATTCTCGCGAGGCTCCAGCTGGCCCCGGTCGGCACTGTCGTCACTGCCTTCCCTCCCACGATCCTGGCCGGCGCTGCTGTCGGGTCGCAGTGGATCGACCTGACGGTCGAGGTGAGCGGCGGCGTGACGGGCTGCATGGTCCGCATGTACCAGCCGTCGGGGGGCATGTCGGGATGGTGGTTCTTCCCGGCACCGTCCGCGAAGGACAAGGCGACTCACACCGTGGTCGTCGTGGTCGACCAGTCGGTCAGCCACACGACCCCGGTGCTCTACTTCGACGGGGCGGCGGTCACCTCGACGTCATCGCTCGCCCCGACGGAGATCGGCTTCTGGGCGGGCAGCGTCCAGATCACGGTCGGCGCCGCGAGCCCTTCGATCTACACCCCGTCACCGTGGAACGGGTCGATCAGCCACGTCGCGGTCTGGGGCCGTCCCTTGTCGGCCGCTGAGGTGCTGCAGGTCACGAACGCGCTCCTCGGCTCGACGATCACCACGCAGGCTGCATTCCTGCAGGTCCTCGGATGGCGCGGCCAGGCCGGGACGGCTCTGATCGACCCCGGCGTGACGGACAACATCGTCGCCCAGAAGCTGGGCGGCGGCACCCTCGCCGGCGTCCTGGGGGCGCTCAACGACTCCGAGATGGGCACGCTGTACGTCGACAGCCAGGACCGGCTGACCTGGAAGAACCGGCGTACGACCCTGTCGCCGATGGCGACGCTCACGAACAACGACATCAACGCGCCGACGTACAACTGTGAGATCCAGGGCATCCAGACCCGGGTCACCGGCACCCAGTTCGGGACGACGGACATCGTCCAAGCGGCCGACATCAACACGATCGGCGAGATGACCGGTTCCGTGACGTCCATCTCGACCGTCCCGGACGACGCCCTGCAGCACGCCTATTGGCAGGCGAACGCCGGGCCGCGTGGCCCGTTCATCGGCAGCCTGTCGATCGACCTGGCGACCGCTGAGAGCGCTGCGTTCGCGGCCGCCATCACTATCGACATCCTCGCCGGCATCACGCTGACCGGGATGCCGAGCCAGACCCCGCCCGGGTCGACCGTGCTCGAGGTCATCGGGGTGACGGAGACGTTCAGCGCGCGGAGCTGGGACCTGACGCTGACGACGCTGCCCGCCGGGCTCGGGTCGACACGTGACCTGTTCATCCTCGACGACCCGACGTACGGCGTCCTCGACTCCACCCACCGTCTCGCCTACTAAGGAGCCCCCATGGGTACCGTCCCCACCCCGGCAGATCCTCCCGCCAGCACAGGCCTCACCTCGGCGCAGACGCACACGTGGCAGCAGACGCTCGCGTTCCTGCTCAAGCCGCCCGCCTGCCGGGTACTGACGAACGCGGCCACCCCGACCTCCGCAGGCGTGCAGCTCATCGTCCCGTTCGCGGCGGAGACGGTCGACAACGTGCAGTCGGGCGACACGGCAATGCACTCCACTTCGACCAACAACGACAAGGTCTTCATCCGGACGGCCGGACGGTACGACATCGCGCTGAACGCGTTCGTCGCGGGCGCCGCCGGCGGGCTGAACGCGGTGGTCCTCAAGAACGGCGTGCAGGTCACCGGTGAGGCCCAGTGGCTTACCGGCAACGACCGGAGCGCGACGCTCACCGACACCATCCTGTGCGCGGTCGGCGACTACCTGCAGGTCGGGATCACGACGCCGAGCGCGGCGGCCCTGTCGACCTCGTGGCCCGTCATCTTCTACGTCAAGTGGGTCAGCAACTAAGGAGTCCGTTCATGGCACAGCTCATCGACTACGCGTGGACCAAGCCGACCCCGGCGCAGATCATCGCTGCTGGCTACGAGGGCGTCCTGCGCTACCTGTCGCTCGACAGCTCGAAGAACCTGACCCCCGGCGAGCGGGATGCGCTGCTGGATGCAGGCCTGTCTATCGGCCTCGTGTGGGAGACGACCGCGACCCGCGCCGGTCAGGGCTACGTCGCCGGGCAGCATGACGTCCAGGCTGCCGAGGCACAGGCGGCCGCGCTCGGGTACCCGATGGGCTGCCCGATCTTCTACGCCGTCGACTACGACACGCCCGCCGCCTCAGTCCTCCCGTACTTCCAGGGGGTCGCCGGGCTCGCGCGCTGGCCGGTCGGCGTGTACGGCTCGGCGAACGTCGTCGAGGCCGTCCCGGTCCCGTGGAAGTGGCAGACGGTCGCCTGGTCTCACAGCCGCGTCTCGCAGCGAGCACACCTGTACCAGACGACCATTCCGACGCTCGCGGGATGCGACCTGAACAAGGTGCTGAGCCCCGTCCCGCTCTGGTCCCATGCCGCTGGCTCATCGGGCGGCATCGTCGCTGGCGGCGTCAGCATCCCCGGCGTCCCCGTGTTCCCGACCACCACCAGCACCACGACTGTCCCCACCGTCAAGCCCGTCCAGGAGGATCCCATGTTCATCATCAGCTCGCCTGGCCGCGGCCAGTCCCTCATCGGCCCCGGCTACTACCGCTGGCTGCAGACCGCCGAGGAGGTCGACGCGGCGCGCGACGTCGCGACCGTCCTCGAAGGCAACGACCGGCAGTTTGACCTGTGGCGCTCCATCGCCCTCGACGGGGTAGGCGCTCACGACCTGTCCTCGAGCGACCCGGCCACGCTGGCGGCCGCCATCGCCGCCCTCATCCCGCCCACGATCGCCGCGCAGACGGTCGCACTCCTGAGCGCCAAGCTCGCGGCCTGAGAAGAGGAACGAACCATGTGGACTCTCGTGTTCTGGCGCGCCGTCGCTGACCGCGCCCTCAAGACGGCCGCGCAGGCTGCCCTCCTCGTCGCGGGTTCCGACTCGCTCAGGGCCAACGCGCTCACGTTCGACTGGCTGAAGATGGGCGGGTTCGCGCTCGGCGGCATCGTCCTGTCCGTGCTCATGAGCATCGCCTCGGCGGCGTCCACGGACGGCTCTCCGTCGCTGACTGGGGCGGAGATCCTGACGCCGCCCGTCGTCCCGCAGCGCGCTCTGCCTGCCGAGCCTTCCGTCACGGCGAACGCCAACGGAACCGTGACGAGCGTGGCTGCTGACGGCACCACGACCCTGAGCTGAAAGGCGGTTGGGGGATGACGACGCCCGCAGCAGAGCCCCGTGAGGCCGAAAGCATGGCAATCACCCTGACCCGCATGGAAGGCAAGCTCGACTCCGTCGTGGAGAAGGTCTCAGACCTGCGGACGGAGGTCACCCAGCACCGGGCGGACATCACGGCGCTCAAGTCGACGACGCAACAGATCCAGTCCGACATGCAGGGGGCCGAGGCCGCACGCGTCCTCGCGGCAGCTGCAGTCAAGGCGGCAGAGGAAGCGCGGATGGCGCTCGTCCAGGCCGAGACCGCCGCGTCGGTGCAGCGGTGGACGCCCGTGCAGCGGCTGTACGCCACCCTCGGCGCGTGCGCGGCTCTCGTCGCGATCGTCTACTACGTCGTCACCTTCACTCACCACTGATCCGCACCACCGAAAGGACTCTGCCGTGAACCGCATCTGTGACATCTGCCGGGCGATCGACGACCAGCCCCGCCACATCACCTACCACCCGGCCGGCGCGATCCCTGTCGACCAGGAGGCCGTGAAGGCCGTCCTCGCCGCCCAGGGCCTCAGCGACGACGAGCGGGCCACCATCCTCACGGACGTGTTCGACACGGCCGACGAGCGCCACCACTTCCAGTGCGGCGCATCCAAGGGCTGCGCGGACTGCGTCGCCTCGACCACGACGCAGGAGGGCTGACCGATGGGCGCACTCGACCAGACACACTCGAACAACGTCATCGACGGGAGCCTCGGGACAGCCGCGTTCACCGCGACCACGACCCCGATCCATCTCCGGCAGATGACCGCGAACGGCTCCGCGACCGCGAACGGCACCGAGCTCGCGACCTCCGGCGGCTACACGGCCGGCACGGGCGCCCCGACGATCACGTTCGCCTCGGCGGCCAGCGGGTCCGGCGCGTCGAACGCGTCCGTCTCGATCACGAACATGCCGGCGGCGACGATCAACGGCGTCGAGATCTGGGACTCGAACGCGACCCCGAAGCGGAAGTGGTGGGGCGCGCTCACGGCAGCGAAGAGCACGAACGCGGGCGACACGCTCACCTACGCGTCCGGGTCGATCACCGCTGCGCTGCCCTGATGCCCGCCCTGCAGACGTGCGACGAGGCCGCGCGCGGCCTGCCGTACAACACCCTCAGTCTGTACGAGGACTTGGGCGGTGTGGGCGGTGTGCAGATCACGGTCCGCTGGACGTGGGATCACGTGTCCGTCTGGCCCGACTGTGACGGCCCGCTCGTCAACGGGTCGGGCGCGGCCGGCAAGTGGGCGGTTCAGGCGGTCAACTCGGGCACCGTTCCGGCGTATCTGCACACGACGAAGAAGGACGGGACGCCGATCACGTACACGCTCGTCGCCGGTCAGACCGCGAACATCACCGTCGCCCAGGCGGCGACGTCGGGGTTCGCGGTTGTGAGCGACTTCGGGAACCTCACCCTGACCGCAACCCCGTAGGAGGTTCCCCGTGGCTGTCTCCTACACCGCCTCCACGTTCAACACGGCTGGGACAGCGGGCGGCGGGGTCCTGTACTACAAGGAAGTCACGGTCACCGCCGCCGTTGGGGACATGATCGTCGCGTACGGCGTGAATGAGAGCGCCAGCAGCGGGACGAGCACGGTCACCACCTCCGGCGGTACGGGTGCGACGGGCGCGTGGACGACCATCTTCGAGTCCCACGTCGCGAGCTCGTGCGGGTTCATGTCGGCACGGGCAACCGTCACGACCGCAGGCACGGTCACCGTTCGCGTGTCCGTCGCCGGCGGCTCGGCCGGCCGTATGGGCGTCGCGGTGTGGCTCATCCCTGCTGCCGAGTGGACCGGGACACCCGCCACGGCAACAATGGGCCCGGCCGACGCCGACGGACAGGTGTCGCTCATCGTCGGCGCCTCGTCGAACGTCATGTACGCCGGCGCCGACTGGAACGCGCTGAACCCCGGCACGACCACCACCCCCGCCGGCGGCACCGCCGACACGAGCTACTTCGACACGACGAACTACGCCGCGTTCGGTGCCCACTGGGGCACGCAGGCGGCCGGGACACGCAACTACGGCCCCGCGTCGCTGACCAGCCGGTCGTACACGGGCATGGCGATCGCCGTCCCTGTCGCGTCCGGCGCGGCCACCGTGAACGGCGCTGCAGCACTGTCGCAGTCCTCGACTCTCACGTCCGACACGCTCGTCACCGACGTCGCCGCCGCAAGCCTCACCAGCGGCTCGACGTTGACCGCTGGCGCTGTCGTGACCCAGGCCGCGGCTGCTGCGCTCACCAGCTCCTCGACGCTGACCGTGGCAGGCATCGTCACCCAGCCGGCCGCGGCCGCACTGGCGCAGTCGTCGACCCTGACCGCCGGCGCTGTCGACACGGTCCCCGTGGCCGCGGCGCTCTCGGCGTCCTCGACGTTGACGGTCGCCGCACTCGACACCGTCCCGGCCGCCGCGGCGCTGTCGCAGACGTCGATCCTGACGGCGAGCACCGGTGGCACTGCTGCCGGATCCGCAAGCCTGTCGCAGTCGTCGACGTTGACCGTCGCCGGCGTCGTCACACGGCTCGGCGTCGCGACCTTGTCGCAGAGCTCGACGCTCACCGTCGCGGCCGTGGCGACAGCATCCGGCACCACGGCGCTCGTGCAGCTGGCGACGCTGACCGTGGCTGCTGTCGTGACGAGGTTTGGGACGGTCGTCCTCGTGCAGGCCTCGACGCTGGTCGCCGGGGCATCCTCGGGCGGCTCCCGGCCGCCGACGCCGAACCCGGGCCTGATCCTCACGACTCCCGTGCTGTGGACCGTGCTGGCGGCCCCGCAGCCTGGGCTGCTGCTCACCACCCCGACTCTCGGACTGGAGCTCTCATGACGACGACCTGGACTGTGGGCGACACGGCCCCCGCACTGGCGGGCATCGCCACGACGACGCCGTACAACTCGACGGTGGCGAGCCCGGTCGACCTGACCACGGCCGCATCGGGGACGGTCCTCGTCGGCCGCTCGGACGGGTCGACGTTCACCAGGGCCGCGACTCTCGGCGGGGCTGCAGGGACGTTCAGCGCCCCGTTGCAGGCGGGTGACCTGACTGTCGACGGCGACTACAAGATGAGCCTTCGCGTCGTTTGGGCGGACACCTCGATCGAGACGTTCGGCCGGCTCTGGTTCCACGTCGACCCGAAGATCGCCTGATGCCGTTCGCCGGCGTCATCTCCCGCGACCAGGGCTGCCCGTGGGGCACGACGGGACTGTCGACGGCGACGTGGGCGGATGTCCCGGTCGTCCCTGTGACGGTCGCGACGTTGACGGCGACGCAGCCGGGCGTCCTGATCGCTGCCCTGATCGAGGCCGGCGTCCCGGTCGGTGGCGACGAGTACCCGCACGTCGTCATCTGGCAGGGCCGCGCCTACCTCGAGGACGGGCATCACCGGGTCATGCGGGCCCTCATCGCGGGCCAACGCTCGATCGACGCCCGAGTGTTCGACATGGATCCACCCTGATCGACCCTCGAACCACGACAGAACGAAGCCCCCCGTCCTCATCTGAGGCGGGGGGCCTTTCGTGCGTTCAGGGCTCAGTCGAGGTGGATCGGCCGATAGGGCGTCGGCCCAATGTCCTCCGGTTCGCAGCCGTGCTCTAGCAGGTGCAGGCCGCCAACCGTGTCCCGGTCGTACTGCATGACGATCATCCCCGGCATCGGGTGGCTGATCTTGACTGGGATCTCGACCAGCTCGCCGCATACGCAGGGGATACCAGCGACAGTGTCGAGGGGCTCCATCAGCGGGCCTTCCACGTGGCAAAGATCGGCGCGCCGCCACTCTCGGTCGTCGCGTAGCGGATCGTGTCGATCGTCACCCCGGACGGCACCTCGAACAGCAGCCAGCCCTTCACGCACTGGCCGTTGTCGACGGCCTGCTGGACCGGGTAGCTCGGCGTCGGGTCGTTCCCGTACGACAGGCTCGCCGGGGTGAAGGTTGACCCGTCCGCGGCTGCGGCCGTCCATCGCCTGTTGGAGAACGACACGGGGCCGCCGGTGTTGTTGCAGGCCTGGGCCAGGGCGCCGAGGAGGGGCTGGTCGTGGTAGCCCTTCGGCTGGGCCTTCACCTCGCTGACGGTGAGCTTCACGGACTGCTGCTCCAACGACTGGCCGAGCGCGAGCAGGTTGGCCGCAGGGCTCGGAGTCGGAGTCGGGGTCGGAGTTGGGGTTGGGGTAGCGGAGGGCGGCGCGCTGGCGCTCGAGGCGGGCGGGGCGACGATGCTCGGCGTGGATGAGCACCCGGCGAGGGCGAGCAGGATCAGCGCGAGGAGTGGAGGGCGGGTCATGGGCTCAGTATGGAGCCTCCTCGCCAAATCGTTTCCGACTCAAGCTGAAACCGACGCCCCCCCGCCTAGCCCCTTGAGGCGGCGGGCGTCCTCACGTCCGGGGCGGGAAGCTGAAGCCGACGCCCCGGGGAGCATCGGACCAGACCGGCAAGACGCTCCACCCAGTGGGGAAGCCCATCTCGTCCTCAGCCGAGAGATACGGCACGATCGGGAACTTCTTGACGTGAGTCGCCAGGGAGCGAGGCCAGTTGGACGAAGGGTCGAGGTTGCGAACCAGGTAGGCCATCACGGCCAGAGCGCTGTACACCTTGGGCTGGACAACCCGCTCTGACAGATGGCCCAGGTCGGGTCCCACTTCCTGCACGTAGAACCTACGGAGGCTCGTCCCGAGCTGGCGGTTCCAGAGGCGACCATGGTGAGCAGCGATGTTCCTGACGTGGTGGATCGTCATCAGGAACGCGTGCAGACCCGCGCCGCTCGAGACCCCGAGCGCGCGCGCGATGGCGTTCTGATCCTCCCTCTTCATCAGCGAGAGAAGCCGCAGGATCGACCCAAACGAGAGGAACTCAACCGCAATCCAGACGGGAATTTCTGACTCTCCGTAGGTGAGCAGATGATGCTTGACGTACTCCTCGCTGGCGGCCTCCGACTGCTGCTTCCGATAGCTCACCTCCCATGCCTCAAACACCGTTTGAGTGGACGAGCACTTGCGACCGCAAGCCGTCGCGTCGAGGCAGCCGGGGGACAGATGTCCGAAGGGATTGCGAGCCCCCAGCACATAGGCCAAGCGGGTTCGTACCCCGACCTCGATGGTCTCGGCTGCTTGGAACGCCAACGATCGCAACCTCTGATCGAACACCCACATCTTCTCGACGCAGTCCCAGGTCACGCCCTGTCGGAGCTCCTCCCGGCGATAGTGCGCTGTTGTCTGCTGGTCTTCGGGGAGCATCTCGCGGAACGGGTAGACGTAAGCAGACCACCGGTAGTACCCGACCGACCGGAGGATCCGCAGCGCCTCTCCACGGTCAGAGACAGCGAGCCCACGACTCTCCAGCTTCGCCAGCTGATCCTCAAAGGTGAGGTAGGGCTTCGCGTACTTCACGGGGTGCGTCTCCGGTCCTGGAGCAAGAAAACCGGCCCTTGCCACCGAAGTGGTAGTGGGGCCGGCGTTATGAGTACAACCTAGCTCACGATCTTGAGGGCTAGTGAATCGGGCCACCAATCTTGGCTAGATCTCAGACCTGAGTGCAGGCAGGTCTTGGGTGCCAAGACACACATGTCTTGCTCCCCTTCCTTCCGATGATGCATGCTCGGACCGGAGGGAACGGAGGGTACTAGCCCTACCCTCCGCTCCCGCGGGGGATGCTGGCCCGGTGGCCAGCCGGCAGCCCGTCGACATGTGCGCGAAACTCCACCCCCAGTGAAGGCACCTGGGGAGCCAGGGGTCTAGCCTCCGACTGGAGAGCTCATCCGAGACCCCAAGCGCGGACTGAGCCCCCGAGCGCCCCTCTCGCCCCCCCTAGCCCGCGAGTGGGCGTTCGGCTTTGCTCCGGGTCCTCATGACCTGCTGCGGTCGTAGAACCACCCCACTCGCTCTCGCTCCCGGAGCCCTGGCTAGGATTCCGCTCGGCGGGGCCGCAGGCTGGCCTCACGGGGGTGTTTGCCCATCCGCGGCCCTGCTGCCCCCCTCGGGCTCAGTATCACCTCACGCGACCCAGCGCAGCGCCTCGCGCATCGACGCCGAGCTCGTGTCGAGGTAGACCTGCGTCGTCGACAGCGCCGAGTGGCCAAGGAAGAGCTGCACGGCACGCAGGTCGTGCTCTCCCTCGTATGTCCTCGTCGCGAAGCGCCGGCGGAGGCTGTGCGGGCCCCAGCCGTCCGGCATGGCGGCCCGGATGAGGGCCCACACGCGCGAGGCCGATAGGTGCCCGTTGCGGCCCGGGAACAGCCATCCGTGGGGAGCAGCTGCGATCCGTGCCGCGATGTCGGCGTGGAGCGGGATAGTGCGCTCGCGCGAGCCCTTCCCGTGGACGACGAGCATCCAGCCGTCGGGGTCGCGGCGCAGGTCACGCGTGTGGACGGCGGCGATCTCGCATCGGCGCAGGCCCTCACGCGCGGCGAGGTCGACCATCAGCCGCACGCGCTCATCACCCTGGACGGCGGCGATCGCGGCCTCAGGGGCAGCCGGGAGGTTGTGGCGGTAGTACTTGATCGGAGGCAGGTCTTCGGCGGGGGAGCGCCGGATGACGTGTGCCTCGACGAGGAAGCGGTAGAAGTCGCGGAACGTGGCCCTCACGCTGTAGCGCGTCGCTGCGCTCCAGTCGTGGCTGTTGAGCCACCGCGTCAGGTCTTCGGTCGTCGCTGCCCGGATCTTCCCTGGGTGCTGCTCGCCGAAGCACCGGAGCTGCCAGGTACGGAGGTACACGGTGGACTGGGGGCGGCCTATACGACGGAGGTGGGTCCCGTAGGCGTCGATGTCGGAGTTCATGACTCCTGACTTCAACGCTCGGGGGGTCAATTCGTCAAGGCTCACTAGCAAATCGGCCCGGCGTTTGAGCAGAAGGGTCATGCGACAAGCGCCAGGGGGCGCGGGCCGACTCTTGTGGACCAAACACCTGTTCGAGCGTGTCGGCTTGCCGGAGGGGTGTTGGTCTCGGCCTCTGGTCCCCCGTCATCAGGGCTGACAGGAGCCCTGCCCGCTTCCAACCATTCAAGCGGGACTCCCGTCCGGATCGACCAGAGCCGAAGCGTCTGGCGGGACGGCACGATGCGGCCGTTGATCCAGTTCGACACGGTCGTACGGGCAACGCCGAGGTACTCGGCCATCTCTTGGACCCCAAGCCCTGAGATACGGAGGGCGCGGCGCATGCGGTCGGCGAGGTCAAACTCCAGCCTCGCGCTCATCTCACGTTCTGCACTCATGCAACAAGCATTGCACGTCCCAGCACGAGCAGCAAGGGAACAACCATGCGAAGTGCAAAAGTCCTTGCGCGTCGTCGGTGTGGCGCTCGTTGTCGTTGCGTTGGACTTTGTGCAATGCTACCCGCATGACGCACCCTGAAACCCTCGACTTGGTCGGGACGTCGGACGCCTCCCGGATCCTGGGAGTCCACCCCGCAACCGTTACTCGCATGGTCGAATCCGACCAGCTCACGCCCGCCGGCCGCCTTGGTGGCGACACGGGCGCCTTCGTCTTCAACCGCTCCGACGTCGTCGCTCTCGCTGAGAAGCGCAAGGCCGAGACCGAGGAGCCACCCACGTCGCCGACGTCCGGCGCGTCCCGAAGCGTGTTCTGATGGCCGCCCGGAGCGAGGTCGCTCGCCGTCGCTGGGTCCTCCAAGGACTCGTCGAAGCCGAGCACGAGCAGCGCATGGTCCGGTGCCGTACTGGCCTCGACGTGTGCGCCGGCGGGAAGGCTCTCGCGGACTACGTCACCCAGGAACTCTCTAGCGGGTACCACACGGCCGTCGAGATCGCGACCCGTGCTGGCTTCCGCGACCCGTACGCATGTGCCACCAGGCTCTCCCGGTCTGGACATGCCCCGCTGGGCCGGTCCCTCCTGGAGCGCGACTACATCAACAAGCTGCAGGCGAACCGATGAACCGCCCGACCGGACCCGAAGTGGTCGAGGCGATCAGCGCTGCCGCTGAGATCGACATCACGGAGCTCCTCGCAGCGTTGGAGCCCGTACGGGACGCTCTCGCGACCGCGCGGGAGGACGTGACCGAGGCCCTCACGCTCGCCGGCAGCGCTGACTCGTACAACCGTGAGGTGCGCTACGCGGAGCTGCGGAAGGCGCGGGCCCGTCGGGACGCGTTCAAGCGTGTGATCTTTGCCGTCGAGCACCTCGCCTCCCGTCTCCACGAGGGCGACGGGCCGCCCGCGCCGAAGCCGGACTACATCGCGCAGGCGGTCGCAGCCATCGACGCCGCGACCGTGCGCCGTGCGAGGGGAGGCCTGAGATGAGCACCGCCGCCTCCGGGAGCCGCACGTCCCGCCCCCACACCGCCCAGCGTGACGACACGCCGCACCTGACCTTCTGGGGCGTCGTCGGCATGTGCCTTCTGATCCTCGTCGTCATGGTCGGGGCCGTCTTCGTCGCCAACGCCGGCGCGGCCGCCCTCGACCAGTTGGGGCGGCCCTGATGAGTCCCACGTACGCCGCGAAGACCGCTGTCAACTGGCGGGCGTCCCGCGACGAGATCGAGCGCACCCTCAGCAGGTACGGCGCGAGTCAGTTCATGACCGGATGGAGTGACGGCGGCGCGATGGTCGCATTCTCTGCTCGTGGCCGCCAGTTCCGTTTCGTCCTGCCGCTTCCCGACCGTCGTGAGCGCCAGTTCACGCACACGCCCGAGCGAGACCTCGAACGAACCCCGCTCCAGGCCGAGCAGGCCTACGAGCAAGGCATTCGGCAGAGGTGGCGCGCGCTCGCACTGATCATCAAGGCGAAGCTCGAAGCGGTCGAGGCGGGAGTCTCGGACTTCGAGTCTGAGTTCCTCGCTCACACCATCTTGCCCAGCGGCCGGACAGTCGCCGAGGAGACGCTCCCGAGCATCACGCGGATGTACCAGGGCGGCGAGGTCCGCCCCCTGCTCGAAGTCACGACGGGCGGCCAGTCATGATCGCCCCCCTGAACGCCTCGCCTGGGCTGCCCCAAGGGCCCAGTGAGCGAGGCCCCGTGGTCCGGGCGGGCGACGACGATGTGAACCCCGCCCGGACTGCCACCACCGCCGAGGTGGTCGCGCCATGATCCTCGACTTCCTGCGCCATGTGCCCCCGTACATCGGCCTGCCCGTGCTCGGCGCCCTGACTGGCCTCGCGATCTGGTGGTTTACGCGATGACTGGCGGCATGTGGTGCTTCCTGATCGCGGCCCTCTCCGGCCTGACCTTGATCGGCTGCCTGCTGCGGTGGCGTCGTCAGGACGAGTCATGACCGTCCGGCGTCTGCTGCTCATCCTCGCCGCGCTCGCGGTCCTCACCCTCGCCATCTGCCGATGGCTCACACACACGATCCAGGAGCTCTAGCTGATGAGGCAGGCCGCCGAGCCCCGCTGCCCGGGCTGTGGCGGCGTCGTGAAGGACCGCGACTGGTGGGACCACACCGAGTGCATGGACGAGGCCCACAAGGTCCGCAAGTACGACGAGACCGACCAGGACGACTACCCCGAGACGAGAGAGAGAACATCGTGAAGACCGACTCATCCGACCTCGACGTGGTGGACGAGGACGAGATTGTGGACGCGGAGATCCTCCCGCTGGAGATCACCAAGCCCGGCCTGTACCAGCTCTCCGACGAGGAGTACTTCGCGGATCCGGTGCCCGGTGGCAGCTTCTCCCAGTCCGGCTCGAAGATCCTCCTCCAGGAGGGCGGACCGGCCAAGTACGCCTACTCGCTGACGGTGGGCGAGGAGCAGAAGGACGCCTACGACTTCGGCAAAGCCATGCACTACCGGGTGCTCGGACAGGGCACCCCGTACGTCGTCCTCGACTTCGAGAACCGCATGACGAAGGCCTACAAAGAGCAGGCGGCCGAGGCTCGGGCCCAGGGCGCCGTGCCGATCCTGCGGAAGCAGGCGGCGCAGATCGACGCCATGTACGAGGCACTGATGCGGCACCCGCAGGCGCGCGAGCACTTCGAGCGCGAGGGGATCGCCGAGCTCGCCGGCTTCGTCCAGGACAAGGAGACCGGGGTCTGGCTGCGCGGGAAGTTCGACTTCCTGACCGCGATCGGCTCGATCGACTACAAGACCAGCGACGACGCCTCGCCGCGGACGGTGTTCAGCGCCCAGGCGATCCGCCTCGGCTACCACGTCCAGGACGCCATGTACCGCCGGCTGCAGCGCGAGCTCGTCGACCCCGAGTGCGACCGCGTCATCTTCGCCGTGCAGGACAAGGACGCCCCGTACCTGGCCGCTGTCGTCGAGCTCGACGAGGCGTACCGCGCACTGGGGGAGCGTCGCCTGCAGAAGGCCATCCGACTGTTCGCCGAGTGCAAGGCCACGGAGTCGTGGCCCGGATACGGCGACGAGCTGATCACGCTCCACCCGCCGGAGTGGGCCATGAAGGAGCTCCGCAACGAAGAGTCCGACGAGGAGCACGAAGCCCGTATCGCCGCCGACATGGCCGAGTTCCGGTCCCTGCTCTGACCCGTACGACAACCCGACACAGAAGGAACGACACATGACCATCGCCAAGCCCGAGAAGCCCACCGCCGGCGGTCTCGTGAAGCAGTACGGAACCGACTTCGCCACCGTCCTCCCGACCCACGTCAAGCCCGAGCAGTGGGTACGTCTGGCACAGGGCGCCCTCAAGAAGGGCAAGCGCAACGCCTCCGGGCAGTTCGAGCTCGAGGAGGCAGCCCTGAACAACCCCGGCGTCTTCCTCGCGGCACTGCTCGACGCCGCCCGGCTCGGCCTGGAGCCCGGCACCGAGCAGTACTACCTCACGCCCCGGAAGGTGAAGGGGCGTCTGGAGATCCTCGGCATCGTCGGCTACCAGGGACTCGTCGAGCTGATGTACCGGGCCGGCGCCGTCTCGTCGGTCGTCGCGGAGGTCGTCCGGGTCGGCGACGTCTTCCAATACCAGCCCGGCCGCGACGAGCGTCCCGTGCACGTCATCGACTGGGACGCGGAGGACCGGGGGCAGCTCCGCCTCGTGTACGCCTACGCCGTGATGCGCGACGGTGCGACGTCGAAGGTCGTCGTGCTGAACAAGGCCGACATCGCGCGGATCAAGCTCTCCTCACAGGGCGCGAACAGCGAGTACTCGCCGTGGACGACGAACCCCGCGGCGATGTGGCTCAAGTCGGCCGTGCGCCAGCTCGCGAAGTGGGTGCCGACGTCGGCCGAGTACCGCCGCGAGCAGCTGCGTGCAGTCGCCGCAGTGCAGGCCGAGGGCACGCTCGCTGCTCAGGTGCAGGACGTTCGCCGCACACAGCTGGAGGCGATCGCCGAAGAGCGCGACGTGGAGCCCGGCGAGTATGTCGACGCGATCACGGGCGAGGTCTCG
This sequence comes from Actinomycetota bacterium, assembly GCA_016213595.1. Lineage (GTDB taxonomy): Bacteria > Actinomycetota > Actinomycetes > Propionibacteriales > Propionibacteriaceae > Fen-668. The sequence goes on from JACRAA010000317.1 coordinate 21,675, forward strand.
TACGCGGACCCCGACCAGATCGAAGGCGAGCCCCAGGACGAGCCCGAGCCGCCGGACGTCGAGCAGCAGCAGGCGACGGTCCGCGACCTGAAGGCCGAGCTGCGCCTGCTCAGTGAGGACGCCGCCCCCGCCCCTCGTGTCGTCGCCCCGAAGCCTCGGACCCCGAAGGCCTCCCGCGAGGACCGTGCTCGGATCATGGCGCTGTTCACCCGTCTCAAGGTGAGTGAGCGCGACAAGCAGCACACCTACATGGCCGGTCTCGTAGGCCACCCGGTGACCGCCACCGATGACCTCACCCCCGACGAGGCCGCCCTGGTCATCGCCAACCTCGAAGGCATGACGGACCCCATCGACGCCGCCGGCGCCATGGACGGCGACTCGATCGACGTCTCCTCAGAGCCCGACGAGGACTGACCTCCCCCCAAGCAGCCGGGCCCGTCGACGCGGGGAAAGCACCGAACGCCAGAGCGGTGGCGTCCGGGCCCGGCCCCCTACTTCCTGATTCCGCCCCTCATTCGAGGGGGCGTTTCACGCAACCCATCGAGAGAGAAGACAGTCCATGCCCGGAACCATCAGCCTCAGCGGCCAGCTCCCCAACGATGCCCAGCACAACGGCCTGCTCGGATGGGAGGAGCAGCTCGCCGACAAGGGCAAGGATGCTCGCCTGTTCTGCCTCGTCGTGCTCGACGTCCCCACGATCAAGATCCACACCGACGACGGCACCGAGATGCCGATCGTGCGGCTGCGCCACATCGAGCCTGTCGGCTGGCTCGAGGACGCCCCTCAGGACCTGGTCGCCACCATGACCCGGCTCGGCGTCGAGCGGTCCGGCGGGGAGCCGCTGCCGGGTGTCGACGGCGGCGAGGCCGAGGTGTACGTGACCGGGCCCGAGGACGACCCGAAGCGCTCCGAGAAGCTGAAGCGGGCACACCTCACGCCGGTGCAGTCGCCGTTCGCTGAGACGGCGGTCGAGTGATGGCCGACAACGACAGCACCTTCCTCTGCCCGCGCCGAGACGAAGTCCTGAATCCAGATGGCCCCTTCAAGGTCCCGAACCACGACGAGTGGCACGGCAAGGATCCCCGGCGTACGTGCTCGTGGTGCGGCTCGATGCACCCCGACGACTTCCTCGCGGCGATTCGCGCGGGGGTGACGGTCGGCCCGACCGACAAGAGCTACAAGGCCTACGTCGAAGAGACGCTCAACGACCCTGACCGCGTCGCGCTGGGGGAGCGGTACAAGGCCCAGGGGTTCACGCGAGAGCACGCCACCGACCTCGCGAAGCACGCGTCCGGCGCCCATATCGGGAAGTTCTACTACCGGCATCTGAGCGAGGAGCAGCAGGGCGAGTTCATCGGGCTGCTCAACGCGAAGGCGGTCCACGTCGGATACCCGGGCCACTTCTACGTGCTGCCGTTCTTCGTCAAGGTGAAGGCGGCCGAGTGATGAACCTCTCCGAGATCAAGGCGCGCCTGGCCGAGGTGACCCCCGGACACTGGGAGGCGTCTCGTACGGCTGACACTGAGGAGACCTCTCTCCAGTGGCTCAAGGCGTGCCTGGTCGCGCCCAACCTGCCCGCCAAGAACATGCTCTACGTCATCTGGGCAACCGAGCAGCCCGGCGTCATCATCCCGGCCGTGACGGGCGACGGCCCAACGTCTGCTCAGAACGCCGAGTTCATCGCACACGCACCCGAAGACATCACGGCCATGGTCACCGCGATCGAGCGCGCCATCTTCGAGCTCGACCGCATCCCGGAGTACGCCTACCAGGGCCACACACCGACGTGCCAGGGCGAGCCCGGCTGCGCGCTCTGCCGGGCGCTGGACGTTCTCCGCAACGGATACGCCGGCTGACCGTGCCCGTGATCCTCAAGGTGAGAGGCCTCCCCGTCCCGCAGGGCTCGATGACCTGCGTGGGCGCGGGGGTCACGATCCGCCCCGGCATGAAGCCGAAGGCGAACCACAACGTGCAGCCCTCCAACAAGGAGGCGCTGTACGCGTGGCGCAACCAGATCGCGGCCGCGTGCAGGGTCGCCAAGGCCAAGTACCCGAGCATCGGCTGGATCGGCCACGACCCCGTCGCGGTGACCTGCACGTTCACCTTGGAGCGACCCATGACCGTCACGCGTGACTGGCCGTCGGTTCCGCCGGACCTCGACAAGCTCGCTCGCGCCATCCTCGACGGGCTCACGGCGGGGGAGATCTGGAACGACGACGGCCAGTGCGTGGTGCTGAACCTGGTCAAGGCCTACCCCGACACCGCGCCGTTCTGTCCCTTCCCAGAGGACGTGCTCGACGTCCCCGGCGTGACGATCCGCCTCTCGGACGTCGACGCCAACCGCCTCATCTGAACCGCCCGACCACAAGGAGCATCATGACCACCATCCACGAGCTGTCGGTCGACCGGCTCGACCCGCACCCGCACAACCCCCGGCGTGACCTCGGCGACCTGGCCGACCTGGTCAAGTCCATCAAGGTCCAGGGCATCCGGCAGAACCTCCTCGTGACCTCGACGGGGGAGTACTCCGACAGCGGGCCGGGACTCGTGACCGCCCGCTACCGCGTCGTCATCGGGCACCGTCGCCTGGCGGCCGCGAAGCTCGCGAAGCTGTCGTGTGTCCCGTGCGTCATCGAGTTCAACATGACCGACGCCGACCAGCTGGAGCTCATGCTCCTGGAGAACATCCAGCGCACCGACCTGACCCTCATCGAGGAGGCCGAGGGGTACCAGGGGCTGCTCGACCTCGGGCTGAGCGAGGCGACGATCGCGAAGAACGTCGGCCGCTCAGTCAAGGTCGTGCACGGCCGGCTGGCTCTGCTCGCCCTCCCGGAGACGGCACGCGAGCGGATCCACAACGGGCAGGGCTCGCTCGCGGCCGCCGTGGCGCTCGAGGCCTTCGAGGACGACCCGGAGTAGCAGGCGCAGCTCGCGGCTTTACTCGGGACCCCGAACTATGCGCAGGCGATTCAGACCGCCAAGGACCGCAGGAAGCGACTGGCGGCAGTCCAGCCCATCGTCGACCGGCTCATCGAGCGTGGGGCCGTCCGGCATGTGCGCGGCGACGGAGCGGACGACGTGGACCGTCGCTACGGCGGCCAGGCGTCGACGGTGGGGGAGGCCGACAGGCTCGACATGCCCGAGGGCACGACGTACGAGACGAGCAGCTGGGGCACGAGCGTCAGCATCTTCGTGCCGATCCCGTCGACGCCCGAGGAGAGGGCCGCCGAAGCCGCCGAGCGTGAGGCCGCCGATGAGAGGTGGGCCGCTGTGCGTGACGCTCGCGACAAGGCGCGCGCCGAGGGCGAGGCCGCGTACGCCGTACGGGACCAGTGGGTGAAGGAGTTCACGGGGCGGGCCAAGCCGACCGCGAAGGAGACGACTGCCATCGCCGCCGGCGTCGCCTCCCTGGCGCTGGTCAGCCACCTGCAGTACACGACCGTGGGCGGCTGGCTCGGCCTCGAGGGCATGGACTGCTGGGACCCGGGGAAGTGCCAGAAGAAGGCGGCCAAGTGGCAGGCCGGCAAGGCGCCGGCGATTGTCCTGATCCTGTGGCTTCACCTCACGATGGGCAGGGACCTCACCACGGCTCACGCGGCCGCGTACGACGCCTTCCAGGTCTGCGGCTACGTCCCGTCTGACTTCGAGATGGCGGCGGTGTACGGCGCGCCCGAGGGCGGGGGCGCCGACGAGTAGGGATCGCCCGCACCTCCCCACTCAACCCTCGAAGGACCCGCCATGCACGACTTCCCGATCACCCCCGGCCAGGCGATCGCCATCGCCGCCATCCTCGACGCCAGCAAGCCCCACCTCCCGCACTGGACGGGCTGGGCGGAGCGGCTCCGGCGCTGGGGCGAGGCCAACCTCGCGAGTGACATCGGCCCGAATGATATTCACGCGGATGTCACCCCGGCGGGCGGAGGCGGCAGCCCGATCGTCGTGAATATCGCGCCCGCCGCCCCTCAGGTGATCATCGTCAGGCGCCCACGGATCGATGGCTACCGATGAGCACGACCTGCGTGACCTGCCAGCAGCCCAAGAAGATCCTCGCGCGCGGGATGTGCTCCGCCTGCTATCAGAAGGCGCGCGCGCGGGGACTTCCCGCCCTGCAGCGGACGCGGCCGTACGGACCGGAGCGCCCCTGCACGCATCAGACGAGCCACCCTCACGGGGCGCGGGCTCGTTACGTCCTCGACCGCTGCCGGTGCGAGAAGTGCACCGCCTCGACCCGGACCTACGAGAACGAGCGGGAGCGTCGCAGGGCGATCGAGAAGTGGCATGCGAACACATCCGCACTCGTCCCCGGCGACACGGTCCGCGCGCATCTGCGCGAGCTCATGGATGCCGGCATGGGATGGAAGCGGATCGCGGCCGCGGCCGGCGTCGGATGCTCCACCGTCTACCCGATCCTGTACGGCAAGCACCTGTCCAACCCTGCACACCCTGACCATCGTCCGCCCCGCAAGCAGGTACGTCGCGAGGTCGCGGAGAAGCTCCTCGCCGTCCGCTACATGCCGGCCGGGGGGACGCTCATCGAGAGCACCGGAGCCCGGCGCAGGCTCCAGGCGCTCGTCGCTATTGGCTGGAGTCAGACCCGGCTCGCCGCCGTCCTCGGGATGGAGCTCGCGAACCTCAACACGCTGATCCTCGGCCGCGGGCAGCGCATGGTCACACAGAAGACCGCCGACGCGGTCAGGGCCCTATACGACCGCTGCTGGCTCGCCCCGCCGATCCCCGCGAACCGGTTCGAGCAGTCCGGCATCACGAGGGCGCGTCACGTCGCCCAGGACCACGACTGGGCGCCCCCGCTGGCCTGGGACGATGACGAGATTGACGATCCTGACGCGAGGCCACAAGGACTCCCTGGGGCCACTCCAGCTCTGTCCGTGACCGAGCAGGTCGTCGAGCTCCTGGAGATCGGCTACAGCGTCACAGAGATCCCGTCGCGGGTCGGGCGCGCGTCGCTCGCTGACGTGCTCGGGTGCATCCGCGATCGCGAGCTCAAGGCTGAACTGACGAGGCGGGCATCGTGACGCTCTCACGCGCCGACACGGCCCGCAGATCCGCGCACGTCGTCACCGAGGGCCGCTACATGCGCAACTCGTGGTCCGGGACGATCCTCGCCACGTGCGTGCTCTGGGACGTCCTCCACGGCGAGCCGGGGCGTTGTGACGAGTGCCTGTGGATCGTGCGCGAGTGGGGTCACAACCCGGACTGCCCGAGACGATCGAAGAGGCAGGCCTGATGGGCGCTCGACTCGCGCAGTACGCCCTCGGGCCGTGGTGGTCACACCTCGACCCGGCGCCGCGGTGCCTGCTCGCCTACATGGCGTCCGTCACCTACGACTTGCCCACCAAGGGGCTGCCCGCCGGACGATTCTTCCAGGGGCGCCCGTCGCTTGTTCTGAACTACACCGGGATCGATGAGAAAGACCCTCGCTATGACGCTGCAGAAAGGCGCGTGAGGCGTTACATATCGACCCTTGTTGAGGCTGGCGCTATTCGCATTGTCAAGCCCGGATATCGCGGCCAGCACGCAGAGTACGAGCTTCTTGTCGACCCCATGAGGACCGGCCAGGACCTGCTACCGATGGAGACAGGAGACCCGTCATGACCCTTCCAGAGCCTGGCGCAGGGGAGCAGATGGCGGACGCGACGACCCGAGAAAGGGGGGCCGAGAGTGACCGGAAAAGGGGGGCCGAGAGTGTCCTCCTTTCGGAGGCGAAAGGGGGGCCGAGAGTGACCAAAAGGGGGGCCGAGAGTGTCCCCCCTAGGAACAACTTAGGAGGAAGAACACCTTCTAGGAGCAACGATGAGGAACCAGATCGAGTGAGCGCGGAAGGTGACCTAGGCGCGCGCGAGGTCTCGACGACCGGGGGCGACCTGTGACCACCTTCCTCGACAGCCAAGCCGTCACCCGCTTCCACAACGACCTCGGCCTCATCCCGCAGCGCTATTCCGAGCTGCCCAACGTCATCACCGGAATTAAAGGCCTCGGCGCCGGCTCACCCAACCCCGCTGAATCGAAGGCGCCGCTATCCGTCGGCGTCATTCACCTCCTCGACACAGCAATACCGCGTGTCGGAATGAACCTCCGCATGATCGTGGAAGAGATGAACGACGACGGGCAGCAGGCCCCCAGCATCGACCGGTGGATGTCACTCACCGAGCTCTGCGAGACGATCCGCCAGACCAGCTGGTGGCTCAAGGACCAGCCCTGGGCGACCGAAGTCACCAAGGACCTGCACGCGCTCCGCGTCGAGATGGAACAGGCCCTCGGCATCACCCAGGAGTACCTACCCCGATGCCGCACCTGCGACGCCAGGGTCGAGCCACAAGACAACGGCAGCTGGTACCTGTGCGTCGACTGCGGCCGCCAGTACGTCATCGCCGAAGACCTCAAGGCACTCGGCGCGGCCCAGTACCTGCGAGCCGAAGAAGTCGCCCAGCTCCTCGACATCCCCTGGTCGACGCTGCGCTACTGGAAGCGCGTCGGCTGGGTCCGGCCCATCGAGACCACCGCCGCTGGCATCGCCCTGTACGACCTCGACCAGGTCCGCGTCGTACGCGACACGCCACCCGTCGACAGAGTTTGCCGATGAGCGCTCAGATGTGCCACCATCATGGCGAGCGCACAGCTGTCTCCCGACACTGGGCGCTCGTCGCACGTCCGGGCAAGGACTGACGATGGCCTCGCCGCAGTACGACTACCAGCACCAGCTCGAACGCAAAGCCGCGAACAGCAGGCTCGAGACCCTCGGCCCCATCCCATGCCGGCGCTGCGGACAGCCCGTCCACTGCGACGCACAACGCCATCTCAACCGCGACGGCCGCAAGTTCGAGCTCGGCCACGGCGTCGCCCACATCAACAACGGCGACGGCAGCGACAAGCAGCCAGAGCACGCCTACTGCAACGAAGCCGCAGGCGGCAGGCTCGCACGAGCCAGGCAACGCGCCGCCCGAGCAACACGCGACTGGGGCGACACGCCCAGCACAGGACCACGACGCGTCGTCCTGCTCGTCGGACCACCAGGCGCAGGCAAGACCAGAGCCGCACGAACCTCAGGCCTGCACACCTACGACGACGACGACACGACCACACTCGAGCAGCTCGCCAACGATCCCGACGCACGCGTCGTCGTCATCCGATCCGCACCCAGCAGCGACGAACGCGCCAGCCTCGTCGACCAGATCCAAGCCACCCACGTCTACCTCGTCGACGCACCCGACCACGTCATCGCGGCACGGCTCAAGGCGCGAGGCCGAGCACACATGGTCGCAGTCGCGAGATGGCGGGCAGCCTTCGACGACGACGATGACGTCGCCCCGTTCACAGGGTGGGAGCCGGTACTCCGCGAGACACGAGCGACACGAGAATGGCCGTGAGGACAGCGTTTTTTGGTGAGGCGCCTCGCTCAGGACCGATCAGGCTTGATTTCTCTCCCCGAGCAGATTTCACCCCAGCACCCCCCATTTCCCGCAACGTCACACCCACGAGGAGAGCGCGATGAGCCTGCGTGCTGTGAAGGCCGGGGACACGCCGGCGGCCGAGCCGGACGTCACGAAGCCGGCGGCGTCAAGAAGGCGCGCGAAGTCGGTCCTCGAGGCCGCCAACTCGGGCGACATGCGGGCCTTGCTGATCGCGATGCGGTCCCGGATCGCCCGTGCGGTGCAGAACCCGAAGACGTCGCCGCGGGACCTGGCTGCGTTGACGCGCCAGCTGCAGGACATCGCGAAGCAGATCGAGGAGATCGACCTGCTGGCGAAGGCCCAGGAGGACGAGAGTGACGACGAAGTCCCCGACGAAGACTTCGACCCGTCGGCTCTCTGATGTCGCTCGCTACATCCGGATCCCGGACGGGATCGTCACCTCGGGCTGGCCGGCTGTTGCGCGCAAGCTCAGCGAGTGGGGCGTGTTCTTCCGTGGCTCCGACGCCTGGGAGGACGGCCTCGGCCGACTGATCCTCGGCAAGCGTGCCGACGGGAAGTACGCGGCGACGGTCGGCGGGATCGTGCTGCGGATCCCGCGGCAGGTCGCCAAGACGTGGTTCGTGGGCCGGCTGCTGTTCGCCCTGTGCGTGCTGTTCCCGGGCCTGCAGGTCGTCTGGACGGCGCACCACACGGCGACGCTGACGAAGACGTTCCAGTCGTTGAGCACGTTCGCGAAGCGGCGCAAGGTCGCCCCGTACGTCGGCGACCCGGAGACCGGCAAGTCAGGCATCAAGCGGGGGTCCGGCAAGGAAGCGATCCTGTTCCTGAACGGGTCGGCGATCTGGTTCGGTGCTCGTGACCAGGGCTTCGGGCGTGGCTTCGAGATGATCGACGTCCTGGTCTTCGACGAGGCGCAGATCCTGAACCCGAAGGCGCTCGAGGACCTGATCGCGGCGACGAACCAGGCGCAGCACGTCCACGGCGGGCTCGTGTTCTACATGGGCACCCCGCCGCGGCCGACGGATCCGGGGGCGACGTTCGACCTGAAGCGGGTCAAGGCGCTGACGGGCCTGAAGCCGGGGACCGTGAAGGGGATCCTGGTCGGCGGGAACATGATCTACGTCGAGTGTTCGGCGCATCCGAACATCGGGCGTGACGGCGGCCCGTCGCTCGACGACCGCGGCGAGTGGCGTACGGCGAACCCGTCCTACCCGGAGCGGACGCCGGAAGAGTCGATGCTGCGGATGCGGGAGAACCTGCCCAGCGACGACGCGTGGCGCCGTGAGGCGATGGGCGTCAGCGACGACGACGCGATGACCCAGGCGGGCATCGACATGTCGGTCCTGCGGAAGCTGGTCCTCGGCAAGGGCACGAAGCTCGTCCCGCAGATGTTCGCGCTCGACGTGAGCCCGAAGCGGTCGGCGGCGTGCATTGTCGCGTCGGGCTGGTGCGGCACGAAGGTCGGCGTCGAGATCCCGAGCTCCAAGGGCCTGTTCGACCACCGGCCGGGCATCGGCTGGCTGCCGGAGCGGATGCGGGCGCTGAGCAAGGCCTTCCCGGACGCGGTCTGGGTCATCGTGACCCGGTCGCAGGCGGCCGCGTACCTGACGTTCCTGCTCAACGAGCTCGAGGTCGACGTACTGCAGCTCTCAAGCGCCGACTGGCCGGGCGTGTGCGCGTCGATGGTCGGCCTGATCGAGGACGGCACCCTCGCCCACACCGGTGACGAGGAGCTGATGGAAGCGTTCGGCGGGGCGGTCCTGGTGAACGTCGGCGAGGAGCAGGTCCGCTGGGGCCGGCAGAAGTCGTCGACCGACATCACGCCTGTCGTCGCCGCGACGGCAGCGGCCGTCATGGCCTACCGCGATGGCGACCAGGCCTTCGACCTCAACTCCATCGTCCAGTGAGGAGCCACCGTGCGTGACCTTGTGATGACCGTGTTCGAGATCGTCGGGCTGCTCAGCCTGGCGCTCTCGCCGGCGGTCATGCTGTGGCCCTTCTCGCCGGCGCTGAGCCTGGCGTCGTTCGGGCTGTGCCTGCTCGTCGAGTCGGTCGTGCTGTCGAAGGTCGGGAGGAAGCGATGAGCCTGCTGTTCAGCAAGCGCGGCCTCGGCGACTCCGAGAACCAGCTCGTGCCGCCCCGGAACCTGCCGAACGGCCGCCGGCTGCCGACGTCGGAGGAGTCGATGCGGCACTCGGCCGTGTGGAGCTGCCTCAACCTGCGCTCGTCGCTGATCTCGACCCTGCCGGCCGTCCAGTACCGGATGAGCGCCGGCCTGAAGGTGCCGATGCCGTCGGCGCAGCTGCTGACCGCTCCCGGCTCGCTGCACGTCGGCGGGCCCCTGGCTCGATTCGACGAGTGGATCTCGGCGACGCAGACCGACCTCGACCGGTACGGCAACGCGTTCGGCTACAAGGTCGCGATCGACGGCGGCTGGGGCGTGCCGACCCGCATCGACCTGCTGCCGGCGGAGAACGTCACCGTCCGCGTCCGGGACGGCGTCGTGACCTACGCGTACGGCGGCAAGACCTACAACCAGTGGGAGATCTGGCACGAGCGCCAGTTCGTCGTCCCCGGGTCCCCGGTGGGCATGTCGCCGATGTCGGCGGCCGCGTACAGCGTCAGCCAGTACACGACGGCGCAGGCCTTCGCGGCGCAGTGGTTCTCGTCGGGCGGCATCCCGTCGGCGAAGCTGCAGACGGGCAAGACGATCACCCCGGCCGAGGCGCTCCAGGTGAAGAACCGGATCAAGGCGATGTTGTCGGCCGGCGACGTGCTCGTCCTCGGCAAGGACCAGGACTACGAGATGATCACAGTCCCCGCGAACCAGGCCGCGTTCATCGAGGCGATGGACTTCTCCGTCCTCGACGTGGCCCGGATCTACAACACCCCCGGCGACATGATCGACATCCCGATCAAGGGCAGCCGGATCACGTACGCGAACGTCACGCAGAAGAACCTCGACTACCTCACGATCCGGCTCGCGCCGTCGATCTTCCGGCGCGAGCGGGCCATCAGCGCCGCCCTGCCGATGCCACACCTCATGGAGTTCCAGTCGGACGCGCTGCTGCGCCTCGACCCGCAGACGTTGACCATGATCCGCGGCCAGCAGGTCGACAAGCGTGCGCTGACTCCTGACGAGTGGCGCGAGATGGACAACCGCAAGCCGCTCACGGCTGACCAGATCAGCCAGTTCTCCGTCCTGTTCTCCGGCCTGACTACCTCACCAGGAGTGTCCGATGTCGCTGCATAGTGAAGCCGCCCAGCTGCGCGCCGCCCATGTGGGGACGCGAGCCGATCGCCCGTTGCAGCGTCGCTGCGCCCAGTTCCCGGACTCTCCGAGGGTTGCCATCACGCGCGGTGCGAAGCTCCAGCTGCGCGACACCGGCGACGGCACGGAGTTCACGGGCTACGCGTCCGTCGTGTCCCGCGGCTACGAGATGTGGGACATGTTCGGCCCGTACACCGAGGAGGTCGTGCCGGGTGCGTTCGCCAACACGCTCAACATGGCCGACCTCGACGTGCCGCTCGTCCTGGCTCACGACTCGCTGCGCCGGATCGCGCGGACGTCGAACGGCTCGCTGACCCTGGCCGAGGACGACCACGGCCTGCTGTGCCGCGCGCCGCAGCTCGACCCGACCGACGTCGACGTGAACTACATCAGCCCGAAGATCCGCAGCGGCCTCATCGACGAGATGAGCTTCGCGTTTCGGATCGTCCGCGGCGAGTGGTCGCCCGACTGGACGCAGTACAACATCCTCGAGGTCGACATCAACCGCGGCGACGTGGCGATCGTCGGCTACGGCGCGAACCCGTACACGTCGGTGGCGCTGCGGTCTGTGACGAACAAGCTCACGCACAAGCGGGCCCTCGACCCGCAGGACGTGTCTGTGCTGACGCAGGCGCTCGGCTGGTTCACGGCGATCGACTCGATCGTCGACGAGGCGCAGGAGTCCCTCGCCGCCTACCTCGGCACCCCGAACCCTGACCCGGACGAGGGCGAGGACGTCGCCGAGCTCGCACAGAAAAGCCTGCTCGCGCTCCGTGCCCGCGAGGCCCGGCTCCGCGCCGACATGACCGCAGCGAACGTACGGCCCGCGCTGCGTCTGGCCGACATCTAGGCCGACTCACGATCAAACCCCTCGACCGAGGGGCCGTTTCACTGCGCCTCTTACGCCTGCGCCCTCAACCAGCCTGGGTGGATCAATGCCTGGTGAGAACCGCAAGACGCTCATCCGAACTCAAGAAGGGGATTCACCATGAACATCGACACGCTCATCAAGGGCGTCTCCGACGGCATCGGCGAGCAGCTCGCCAAGCGCGGCGACCAGGCCAAGATCATCGAGGACGTACGCGCCTCCATGATCGCCACGAAGCGCGAGATCGCCAACGACGTCGAGGCCGACCAGGTCCGCGCCGCGAAGGCCCTGATCGACTCGATCGACCAGGACATCACGGAGCGCCGGGCCCGTCTCGACGAGCTCAAGGCCGAGAAGGCCTCCAACGAGGCCGC
>JACRAA010000313.1 GCA_016213595.1 Actinomycetota bacterium
AAACCGGGGGCGGGGCGGAGTCTGAGGCGAGCCAGTCCCGAGCTCGGACCTGATTACTGAAGGTCACACCAGCAGTACGCATCGGGGGCACTCGAACGCCTCGTTCGGGTCTCTCACGACCTCGTTCATGGGCATCTCCTGCACCCCCGGCACGTCCAGGATTCACGAGCAGCGGGCTCGAGGCCCGAGCAGCATGGGGAGCAGGTCTCTATCCAAGGCGAGCCTCGGTGAAGTCTCGGAGTGTGCTCACGCTCAGAGACCTTCGCGCAGCATTTGCCTGACGCGGCGCCCCGACAAGGACACCCCGACTCGATCGAAGGGCGAAGCGAAGACGAGCGACGCAGCCCCGCGTGCCCAGGTGTCTTCTCCCCAGTTCCGGACCGTGACCCGCAGATCCCGGCGGTGGCTCGGTAGGTGGGCCCGCAGGCTGCGGGTGAACCCTGGCTCCCAGAACTCCCAGACGTCCGCGCCCTCCCCGGAGATGACGACGTCCTCTGGGTCGAAGAGATGGACCAGTGAGGCCAGAGTGTCCCCGAGCTGCTGCCCGGCCCAGTCGAACAAGTCGGCGGCACCGGCATGGCCCGCCCTGGCGACCGCGTTGAGGTCGTCCTTGGTGCCGTCTTCCGGAAGCACCCCCAGGATCACGGCACGACGGGCGAGGGCGTTGTCGCCGATCAGCGTCTCCAGGCAGCCTGTGAGGCCGCAGTCGCACGGCTCACCGTTCGGCTGGACGACTATGTGGCCAAGCTCGCCGGCGCTTCCGTGCGCGCCACGGTAGACGTGGCCGTCGAGGGTGAGGGCACACCCGATGCCGTAGCCGATGGTCACGAGAAGCCGGTCGTCCGCGACCGGCCCGTCGTCGTACAGCTGGGCTGCGATCGCGAGAGCGTTCACGTCGTTCTCGACGAAGACCGGCAGTCCCGTGGCGTGCATGATCATCGTTGCGAGGGGGATGCGGTGCCAGCCGAGGATCGCACTCGTCACGAGACCGTTCCGATCAGGTGAACCCGGTAAGGCGAGGCCGATGCCCAGTAGCTCCTCGTCGCCAGCGCGGACCTGAGTGGCGAGAGTGTCGACGATGCGGTTGATGGCGCCCGGGGCCCGCATGTCCATGTCGATGCTGGAGGCCTCCCCTGCCATGCCGGCAAGGTCGACCCGAGCGAACGCAAGATGGTTCGGGGTCACCTTCACGCCGAGAGCACGCCGGCGCCCGTTCGTGATGTCCAGGAGGATCGCGGGCCGGCCTCCACCGGAGGGTACGGTGCCCGACTCGGTCAAGACGCCCGCGTCAACGAGGGGGCGTGTCGCCTGTGTGATACGCGCGGGGGAGACCTTCAGGAGCCTGGACGCCTCGGCGCGCGACAGAGGACCTCGGGTCCCGATGAGCCCGATCAGGGCGGCGGCGAGGTCGTCCGGCTGGCGTGCGTCCATCCGAGCTCCTTTCTTTAGGAGTGAACTTACTCCGATCCTGCGGCTTCCCGGGCCTTGACTTCCGGTCCTGGGCCCATTAGTTTCCATCTTAATAAAGTTGCGAAGTATCCGGGACCGCAGCTCGACTAACGAGGATCGACGCCATGAAGAACCGCCGTAGCCAGGCCGCCTGGGCCGCGCTGTTCCTGGCGCCCAGCGCGATCCCATTGGCCCTGTTCACCCTGTGGCCGATGGTGAGCTCCATCCGGATCAGCTTCGAGCGCTGGAACCTCATCTCTGCGCCGGTGTTCGTCGGCCCCGCCAACTACGTCAAGCTCCTGACCTCGCCGCTCACTGCGGAAGTGTTCGGGCACACGCTCGCGTACGTCCTCGGCTACCTGCCGCTCGTGTACGTCGGTGGGCTGGCTCTCGCCCTGGCGCTGAACGCGAAGCTGCCCGCACGCGCCTTCTTCCGGGCGATCTACTTCCTGCCGGTCGTCACGAGCTGGGTCGTGGTCGCCCTGGTGTGGAAGTGGCTTCTCAACCCGAGCAACGGAATTGTCAACGCACTCCTCGGCGCCGTGGGGCTACCGCAGCCAGGCTGGTGGACCGATCCCAACTGGGCGATGGCGTCCGTAGTGCTCGCGTCGGCCTGGAAGGACCTGGGCTTCGTGATGGTGATCCTCCTGGCGGGGCTGCAGGCGATCCCGGGCGACGTGCTCGAAGCGGCCCGCATCGACGGCGCCTCGACGTGGCGGACGTTCCGCCACGTCACGCTACCCATGCTGACGCCGTCGACGTTCTTCGTCGTCGTCATCAGCCTGATCAAAGGCTTCCAGGGCTTCGACCAGGTGGACGTGATGAAAGGCGGAGGCCGTCAGGGATCCTCCCAAGTGGCTGTCGAGCAGATCTACGACCTCACCTTCCGCTACGGGCGGGCGGGCGAAGCGGCCGCCCTGTCCTGGCTCCTGTTCGGGGTGATCCTCATCATCACCGCGATCCAGTTGTGGGGCCAGAGGAAGTGGGTTCACTATGCCTGACCTGACTACGGGCCCGGATGCTGTGGACGAGAGGTTCGCGCCAAGCTTTGGCCCGCCCCTTTCAGGCGCTGCTCCAGTCGATGCGCCGCGTGGAGAAGGGGACCGTCGTCCGCCCCGGCTGAGACCGGGCCGGATTGCGTTGTACGCAGCCGTGGTGGCCGGTGCCATCGTGATGATGTTCCCGTTTCTGTGGACCGTCATCACGTCGATCACCCCGAACGGATCGCTCTCCGGAGGCCCGACGCTCTTCGTCGAGCACCCGACCCTGGACGCGTACGGGACGCTGTTCGCGCGGTTGCCCATGGCGCGGATCGTCCTGAACTCTCTGTTCGTCGCACTCGTCTCTACCGGCCTTCAGCTGCTCACGGGCTCGATGGCCGGGTACGCGTTCGCGCGGCTCGACTTCCCCGGCAAGCCGCTCGTCTTCGGCCTCTACCTCGCGACCATGATGATCCCGTTGCAGGTTCTGGTCGTTCCGCTGTTCATCGAGTTCCGCGACTGGCAGCTGCAGGACACACTCTTCGCGCTGATTGCGCCCACCGTGGCGTCGGCGTTCGGGGTCTTCCTCCTCCGGCAGGCCATTCAGGCTGTGCCCAGGGAACTCGACGAGGCCGCCACGATCGACGGTGCGGGCCACCTCCGGATCTTCGCGCGCATCATCCTGCCACTGGTCCGGCCGGAGCTGGCCACCGTTGGGATCTTCGGGTTCATGGCGAGCTGGAACAGCTTCCTGTGGCCGCTGGTGGTCATCCGCTCGCCCGAGCTTCAGACCCTGCCACTCGGCCTCGCCACGCTGCAGGGACAGTTCACCACCCGCTGGGACGTCGTCATGGCGGGCTCTGTGGTTTCGATCCTCCCCATGGCTCTGGTCTACCTACTCGCCCAGCGCCATGTCATCGCCGGTGTGGCCCACACCGGTCTCAAATGATCCGCACTACGGAAGGTACCGAGAAAATGTTCCACCGTCCCTTAAAGCTGGCGGCGGCCATCGCCGTGAGCCTGCTGGCCCTGACAGCCTGCGCGCAGGGGTCAGCCACCACCACGGGAGGCAACGCAACGACCGCCGCTTCCGCAGCTCCGGTCACCGTCACCTACATGAACTTCGGAGCGAACGGCGGCCACGAGAAGGACCTGGACGCCATCTCGGCCGCATTCACCAAGGCCCACCCGAACATCACGGTGAAGATAGAAACGGTTCCCTACGCCGACTACTTCACCAAGCTCCAGACGGCCGTCGCCGCCGGGACCGCGGCGGACGCCTTCGAGCTCAACTCCGAGAACTTCGTCAGCTACTCCAGCAACGGCGCCCTGGCCGAGATCGCCGGCGCGCCGACTGCGTCGTACAAACCGTCGCTGCTGCAGGCCTTTGCCAAGGACGGCAAGCAGTACGGTCTGCCGGAGTCCTTCTCGGACGTCGTGCTGTTCTACAACGCAGACCTCTTCAAGGCGGCCGGGGTCGCCACCCCGACCAAGGACTGGACATGGGCCGACGAGCAGGCTGCTGCAGCGAAGCTCACCGACAAGTCCAAGAAGGTGTGGGGTGACTACCAGCCGATCAGCTTCTACGAGTTCTACAAGGCCCTCGCCCAGACCGGTGGCCAGTTCCTGAGCCCCGATGGCAAGAAGGTCGCCTTCAACTCCCCGGAGGGCGTCAAGGCCGCCAACTGGATCATCGGCAAGCCGGGCAAGACGATGCCGACGCAGGCGGATGGAGTAGGTACCCCCGACTTCGACACCAAGCTGTTCTCCGACGGCAAGCTGGCGATGTGGCACAGCGGTATCTGGATGTTCGACGGGCTCCAGAAGGCCGCCTTCAACTGGGACATCGTGGTCGAGCCCGGCGACACGACGAAGGCGTCCGCCATGTTCGCCAACGCCGCTGTCGTCAACGCCAAGGCGAAGAACGCCGAAGCTGCCCAGAAGTGGGTCGCCTTCCTCACCTCGTCGGACGAGATGGTCCAGACGCGTCTCGCGTCCTCTTGGGAGCTCCCGCCCATCGCGGACACGGCCAAGGTGTCGGCGTACCTGACGAAGGGGAAGCCCACGAACCGACAGGCCGTGTTCGACTCGCTCGACAAGACTGTGCTGCCGCCCGTCATCGCCTCGGAGCAGGAGATGCAGGACGCGGTGACCAAGGAGCTCACCTCCGCGGCTGCCGGCCGTAAGACCGTCGATCAGGCTCTGAAGGACGCTGAGACAGCGGTCAACGCACTTCTGAAGTAGCTCGACTCGGGGACGCCTCCGTCGCGAGGCGTCCCCGCCCCCCAGATGTCGCGCGGGGTCGTCCCTCGCGCCGCTGCCTCATGCCCGAAGGACAGATCATCATGTCGCTTGCTCTGCACACCCGCACTCACCTAGTCCATCGCCCCTTGGGCGTGGAACACCCGTACGCGGTCTCTCCCGACCAGCGTGTCCCAGCCATTCCCAGAGTCAGTGAGCCGCTGCGGCTCGGCCTGCTTGCTCCGGCTGATGCCTCGGGTCTGGTCGTGGAGCTGCGCTGGTCCTCCGGAGGCGTTGACCGCCTGCCGCTCCATGCGGTGGGCGACGAGCCCAGCGACGCCGCTGCGCTGGCCGGCGGCGACGGCCACCTGTCGACTGCCCAGGCCCGGGCCCTGTCGTCCGACGACGCCTGGGCGGTCGACCTGCCACCACTGACCTCCGAGACCGGCCGCTACCGGTTCGTCGGCGACGACCTCGACCCGACCGAGTGGTTCGACCTCTATCCGGCTGCCTGGTCGGTCGCCCCCGATGCGGCCGTGACAGGCGCTCCCGAGCATCTCGTACGGGGAAGTGTCCAGGCGCTTCGCTCTGCTGCGGGTGTGCACCGGCTGAGCTTCTCGCTCCGCCTGGTCCCCGGTGACCACGTCGTCGGCTTCGGCGAACGGTTCGACGCTGTCGACCAGGTCGGACGACGGCCTGACTCGGTCGTCTTCGAGCAGTACAAGTCACAAGGCGAGTACCGCCGTACATACCTGCCTATGCCCTTCGCACACGTGATCAGCACCGACGGTACGAGCTGGGGCTTCCACATCCGGACCGCGCGCCGTGTCTGGTTCGACGTCGGTGCCTCCGACCCCTCCCTGCTCACCGTCGAGGTCGACCTCGGCAGCAGTCGTGAGGCCGTCGACGTCGGCGTCTTTACCGGCACTCCCGCAGAGGTGCTCTCCAAGTTCTTGGATGAGGTGGGACGGGCCACCGAGCTGCCCGGATGGGTGCTGAAGCTGTGGGCGTCCGGCAATGAATGGAACAGCCAGGCAGCCGTCGAAGCTGTTGTCGCGCGCCACCACGCTGAGGACATCCCGATCGGCGCGGTGGTCATCGAGGCATGGTCCGACGAACAGAGCTTCACCACGTTCAACGACGCCCACTACACACCGCATCTCGACGGCACGCCCCACCAGGCCTCCGACTTCACCTACCCCTTTGACGGGCACTGGCCCGACCCAGCTGGGATGGTACGAAAACTTCACGAGGTCGACATCCGCGTCCTGCTCTGGACCATCCCACTGCAAGGCGATGAGGCGGGCTTCGGAGCCGAACCACTCGCCGACGCGCGCATCATGGCCGAGCGCGGCTACGCGGTCCAGGAGGACGACGGTCGCCCGTACCGAAACCGGGGATGGTGGTTCCCCGACGCGTTGATGCCCGACTTCACGAACCCAGAGGCTCGGGCATGGTGGCTCGACAAGCGCCGCTGGCTCGTCAGGGACCTAGGCATCGACGGCTTCAAGACCGACGGCGGCGAGCATGCCTGGGGCAGCAACCTTCGGTACGGCGACGGATCTCGCGGGGACGAGGGCAACAACCGCTACCCGTCGGAGTACGCAGCAGCGTTCGGAGAGCTGCTGAGCTCCGAGGGCCGGGCACCTGTCACGTTCTCCCGAGCGGGCTACACCGGCTCGCAGGCGCACGGGGTGGTCTGGGCCGGCGACGAGAACTCGACATGGGACGCCTTCCGCCATTCGCTGAACGCCGGCATCACCGCAGCAGCATGCGGCATCGTCTACTGGGGCTGGGACATCGCGGGCTTCTCAGGTCCAGTCCCGGACGCCGAGCTGTACCTACGGGCAACCGCCGCCTCCGCGTTCCTGCCAGTGATGCAGTACCACTCCGAGTTCAACCACCACCGGACACCGTCGCGGGACCGGACGCCGTGGAACGTCGCCGAACAGTCGAACGACTCCCGCGTCGTACCTGTGTTCCGTCGGTACACGCTGCTGCGAGAGGGACTGCTGGGTTACCTCGCTGCGAGCGCGCGGGCGGCGGTGACGACCGATCATCCGCTGCTGCGAGGCCTTTTCTTCGACTGGCCTGACGACGAGCGGGTCTGGGACTTTCCGCACCAGTTCCTGTGCGGGAACGATCTGCTCGTACATCCCGTGACCCAGCCGGGGGCCCGCGAGTGGACCACGTGGCTACCGGCGGGCCAGTGGGTCGACGTCTGGACGGGCGAAGACCTTCCTGGGGGCACACTTCACACTCGGGCCGTCCCCTTGGACATCCTTCCCGTCTACTGCCGGGCAGGCGCATGGCCGGAACTCGGGGGTCTCTTCCACCCGTCCGCATGAAGCATCGCGACGAATCGAGAGCTCGAGCCCGATCGGAGGATGGCCGGCCTGCATCGATAGTGCGCTGCCATGAAGCGGCCGGACATGCCGACGTCTGCGCTGCTTGAGGGATTGGCTAGATGTGGCCTAGCCGGCTTCGCGTCAGAGGCGACGCCTCAGCACGGGCGGCTCAGTGGGCGAACCCGGGCTGGTCGCGTTGACGTGTTGATCCTGTCGCCTCCCGGTTCGGCCAGCTGTGG
>JACRAA010000314.1 GCA_016213595.1 Actinomycetota bacterium
CACCCGAGCTGCCCGAGGTGTGGGACGTCGCCGACTACCGCGTGCGGTTGCGCTCGTTCTGGGTCGTGCCGTTGGGCGAGCAGACTGTCAGCATCAGCTTCCCTCCTGGCGCAGACGGCGAATTCGTCATGAGGGACAACGGGCACGGTCAGCTGGTGAAGCGTTGGGACCACGTCATCCGCGTGAGGCCTTCTGCCGATGGACGTACTGCGCTCTACAGCGACGAGGTCGAGGTCGAGGCGGGCCTCGTGACCGTGCCCGTCTGGGCATGGGCGAACCTGCTCTACCGCTGGCGCCAGTACCGCTGGCGGCGTCTCGCGCGTCGGGGGTTCTCGTATCGCTGATGCCCCGGGACGCGGGCGTGTCAGATGCCTTGACACTGTCGAGGTGGGACGACCTCGGCGCGGAGCCTGAGGACCCTCGGTTCCTCGACGAAGCAGGCGAGGCGCTGATCGGCAAGGCCGCGGGAGGCTTTCCGGGCGGGGTCCCCTCCTATGGGTCAGTGGACGCTGTATGTTCATCACATGCTGACCATTGCTTCGCGAGTCGACGTCATGAACCGGCTCGGCCGGGCCATGTCCGACGCGACCCGCTCCCGCATCCTCCTGGAGCTGCTCACCGAGCCGGGCTACCCCGCGCAGTTGGCGAGGTCCTTGGAGCTGACCCGCACCAATGTCTCCAACCACCTGGCTTGCCTCCGCGGGTGCGGCATCGTGGTGGCCGTCCCGGAGGGACGTCAGACCCGCTACGAGATCGCCGATCCCCATCTGACGAAGGCGCTCACGCTGCTCGTCGACACGGTGCTGGCCCACGACGACGGCGTTCCCTGCACCGACGACGAGTGTGCCGTGTCGCTGTGCTGCGCCGTGACGACCGACTCCCCGACCGACTCCCTGGCCGAAGGATCACGATGAGCGACGAGTGCTGCGGCTCGGACGAGCCCCGCAACGCGAAGAAGACCGACGGACCGGGCCCGCGCCTGCTGACCCTCACCCAGATGACCCCGACCCAGCAGTCCGCAACCCACGACGCGTGTGGCTCGGCTGGTCCGGCCGGGGGCGACGCCTGCTGCGGTCCCGCGCCGACACCACGAAGCACCCCGGTCGACGAGGGAGACGCCTGCTGCGGGCCCGACGAGAGTGGCCACGACGAGGGCGCCACGGTTCGCCCGCCTCTCTGGCGCGATCGGGCCATGCTGCCGTCTGCGATCTCGGGCACGGCCCTGTTGCTCGGCTACGCGCTGGGTTGGGCGGCCCTGCCCGCCGCCGGGCTTGCTGCGCACTGGGTGGCGCTGATCGTCGGTGCCTCCACCTTCGTGCCCAGCGCGCTCCGTCGCCTCCTCCGCGGTCGGCTGGGCGTCGGCCTGCTGATGACCATCGGCGCGCTCGGCGGCGTGCTGCTGGGGTACGTCGGGGAGGCCGCCGCGTTGGCCTTCTTGTTCTCCCTGGCCGAGTCACTCGAGCACCGCGCGCTGGACCGCGCCAAGGAAGGGCTGCGTGCGCTGCTATCGCTGATCCCCGACACGGTGCGCGTGGCGCGCCCGGGCGGCGACGAGACCATCTCCGCGACCGACGTGCGCACGTCCGACATTCTCGTGGTCGTAGCGGGCGAGCGGATTGCCACTGACGGCATCGTCAGCGCGGGACGCTCCAGCATCGACACCTCGGCCGTCACGGGCGAGTCGATCCCGGTCGAGGTGGGCCCGGGCGACCGGGTCCTGGCGGGATCGGTGAACGGCTCGGCCGCGCTGCGTATCGAGGCGACCGCCGACGGCCGCGACAACTCGCTCACCCAGATCGTCTAGCTCGTCCAGCAGGCCCAAGCCCGCAAGGGTGATCGGGCACGGCTGGCTGACACGATCGCCCGCCCGCTGGTGCCGACCGTGCTGGTCATCTCCGCGCTGGTGGCGGTCGTCGGGTCGCTGCTCGGGGAGCCGGACGTCTGGATCGAGCGAGCGCTGGTCCTGCTGGTCGCCGCTTCGCCGTGCGCCCTGGCCATTGCGGTGCCCGTCACCGTGATCAGCGCCATCGGCGCAGCGTCGAAGTTCGGCGTGATCATCAAGTCCGGGCAGGCCTTCGAGGAGTTTGGCACGATCAGGACGGTGGTGTTCGACAAGACCGGGACGCTCACCCGCAACGAGCCGCGAGTGGTCCGCGTCGAAGCCGTCGCCGGTTCCAGCGAGGACCAGGTCCTCGCGCTGGCCGCCGCCCTCGAGCTGAACAGCGGTCATCCGCTGGCCGAGGCCATCACGGCCGCTGCACCTGCCGCAGTCTCCGGTGTCGCTGTCGTCGAGGAGGCCGGTCACGGCCTGACCGGCGAGGTCGACGGGCGCCCGGTGCGCGTCGGCAACGCCCGCTGGCTCGACCCGCAGGGTCTGGTCGACCACGCCGAGTCCATGGCCGACGAGGGCATGACGGTGGTGGTCGTCGAAGCCGACGGCCGTGTCCTCGGCGTGATCGGTGTCCGCGACGAGCTGCGGCCCGAAGCTGCCGAGACGATCGCCATGCTGCACGAGCAGGGCATCCGCACGGTCATGTTGACCGGCGACAACGCCCGCACCGCGCGGGCGCTGGCCGCCGAGGCCGGCATCACCGACGTACGCGCCGAACAGCTGCCGCAGGACAAGGCGGCGGTCATCGCTGCCCTCGTGGCCGACGGCCCGACTGCCATGGTGGGCGACGGCATCAACGACGCCCCGGCCCTGTCCACGGCCACCGTGGGCATCGCGATGGGGCTGAAGGGGTCGGACGCGGCTATCGAGTCCGCGGACATCGCCTTCACCGGCAGCGACCTGCGACTGATCCCGGGGGCCCTGGCGCACGCCAGACGCGGTCGCCGGATCATGACGGCCAACGTGGGCCTGGCGCTGCTGCTGCTCGTCGCACTCTT
Source organism: Actinomycetota bacterium (assembly GCA_016213595.1). Classification (GTDB taxonomy): domain Bacteria; phylum Actinomycetota; class Actinomycetes; order Propionibacteriales; family Propionibacteriaceae; genus Fen-668. The sequence continues at coordinate 2,890 of JACRAA010000314.1, forward strand.
CCCGCTGGCGCTCTTCGGCGTCCTGGGACTGGCGAGCATCGTGCTGGTCCACGAGGTTGCCGAGGTCGTCATCATCCTCAACGGCGTCCGCGCGGCGCGACGCCCGATGATCGCCCGGACGGTGGGCGCCTCGGAGGACGTCGACGCCCGCGAGCTGGTGGTCGCGTAGGACAACGGCGTCGAGAGCGTTGGATACCGGCGCCAGCACGTGGTCTGGCAGGCAGCGGTCGCCGTCTCCTTGGCTGCAGTGGGGACCACCA
>JACRAA010000315.1 GCA_016213595.1 Actinomycetota bacterium
CCGAGGGCGACGAGTGGGACGCGGCGGTCGAGTACTGGCGCACCCTGTACACCGACCCCGATGCCACGTTCGACCGTGAGGTCACCCTCGACGCCACCCAGCTCACCCCCTTCGTCACATGGGGGACCAACCCCGGCCAGGGCGTCGGGCTCGCAGGCTCCGTGCCCTCGCCGGCGGACTTCGACGACCCGGACCTGAAGTCCGCTGCGGAACGCGCGCTCGAGTACATGGACCTCACCGCGGGCACGCCGATGCGGGAGATCAAGGTGGACACCGTCTTCCTCGGCTCCTGCACGAACGGCCGCATCGAGGACCTGAGGCTGGCGGCGTCCGTCATCAAGGGCCACAAGGTGGCCGAGGGCCTGCGCATGCTGGTCGTCCCGGGGTCGGCGCGGGTGCGTCTAGAGGCGATGGCCGAGGGGCTCGACCAGGTGTTCCTCGACGCGGGCGCCGAGTGGCGTGAGGCCGGCTGCTCCATGTGCCTGGGCATGAACCCTGACACCCTGGCACCGGGGGAGCGCAGCGCCTCGACGTCGAACCGCAACTTCGAAGGCCGCCAGGGCAAGGGCGGTCGTACCCACCTCGTCTCGCCCGCGGTCGCGGCGGCCACCGCCGTCCGCGGCACGCTGAGCTCTCCCGCCGACCTCTAAGGGGACATCGCCATGGACGCCTTCTCCACGCACACCGGCATCGTCACGCCGCTTCGCCGCAGCAACGTCGACACCGACCAGATCATCCCGGCCGTCTACCTCAAGCGGGTCACCCGGTCCGGCTTCGAGGACGGCCTGTTCTCCGCCTGGCGGGGCGACCCGGAGTTCGTCCTCAACAAGGCGCCGTACGACCAGGGCACCGTCCTCGTCGCCGGCCCCGACTTCGGCACCGGCTCGTCCCGTGAGCACGCCGTGTGGGCCCTCCAGAACTACGGCTTCCGGGTTGTCATCGGCTCACGCTTCGGCGACATCTTCCGGGGGAACTCCGGCAAGGCCGGCCTGGTCGTCGCGACCGTCCCGCAGTCCGTCGTCGAGGCGCTATGGGCGTACGCCGAGCAGCAGCCCGGCGCTGAGGTCACCGTCGATCTGACGGCCAAGCAGATCACCGCCGGGGACGCGTCGTACGACTTCGAGATCGACGACTACACCCGGTACCGCCTCCTCAACGGTCTGGACGACATCGGCGTGACCCTCACGCACGACGCGGAGATCGCCGCGTACGAGAGCCGTCGGCGGGCCTTCAAGCCTCGGACGCTCCCGGCCCGTACCGCCGGCTGAGTCCGCTTCTCGCCTCTCGAACCGGCCGGGTCCAGGCGGCGCTTTTTGGCCCGTTATCTCGTAGAGTGCCTAGCCAGGTTTAGGATCTACGCGAGGTCCCGCGAAGCTGGGGGCGCCTCCCGAGGAGGGGCTTGAGATGAACAAGGGTGAGCTGATCGCCTCCATCGCCGAGCGTTACTACTTCGGCAACAAGGCGGAGGCGGAACGGGCGCTGAAGGCCGTCACAGAAAGCATCGCCTCGGAGACGGCCCGTACCGGCCGTGTGGCGATCTCCGGGTTCGGGATCTTCGAGAAGCTGCACCGCGAGGCGCGGACGGTTCGCAACCCCAAGACGGGGGCACGCAAGGACGCGGCGGAGAAGGACTATGTCCGGTTCCGCATCGGCACCCGCTTCGAGTCCAGGCTGGCGCCACCACCTGCGTGACCTCGGCGTCAGAACCGCGCGTCGAGCACGTGGTCGCCCACAAGCACGCCCCGTACCGCCTGGCCCCGGCGCAGCGTCCGCGGCGCGGGGGCGTCGGTCCTCAGGCTCACCCGCACCCGTCGTCCCCACGTGTCCACCGCGGGCCAGGTGCCGTCAGCGGACGGCATGTCGTCGCTGATCGTCACGGTCACTGTCTCCGGCACGTCCCCAGTCTGCCCGGTCGCCGGCGCTAGGGTTGTCACCCACATGGGGCGCCATGAGCCGGTAGGCACCGGGGGAGAGGCAGACGTGCAGGAGAGGCAGACGTGGCACTGAGCGACAACGGGCGACGAGGCCACCTCCCGCGGCTGCGGGACGTGAACCACGAGCCGACAGAGCCCACGTACCGACGCCTCGCCCTGCTCATCGGCCTGGTCCTGCCCTGGGTGGGGGACCGTGACTGGCGCGGCGCCGAGAAGGTGCCGGCCACGGGCGGCGTGATCGTCGTCGCCAACCACACCTCCGACTTCGACCCGCTGGCCGTCGGCATGTTCCTCATCTGGGGGGCTGGGCGATGGGTCCGCTACCTGGGCAAGATCCAGATCTTCCGCTCGCCGATCCTCGGCTGGCTTGCGAGGGGATGCGGCCAGATCCCTGTCGAGCGGCACTCCGAGCGGGCCAAGGACTCGCTGGCCGCGGCCAAGGCGGCACTGAAGGCGGGACGGTGCGTGGGCATCTACCCCGAGGGCACGGTCGGGAAGGACCCCGACCTGTGGCCCATGAAGGGCAAGACCGGCGCGGCGCGGCTCGCCCTCGAGACGGACGTCCCTGTCATCCCTGTCGGCCAGTGGGGGAGCCAGCGCTTCATGCCGCACGACAAGCCCGGCTTCCCGTTCGTGCTCCACCGGGACCAGGTCTTCCGCGTCAGCGCGGGCGACCCCGTCGAGTTCGACGACCTGCGCTCCCAGCCGCTGACCAAGGACGTCCTCGACGAGGCGACCAGACGGATCATCGACGCGATCACCGCACAGGTCGCGATCGTGCGCGGTGAGCCGGCGCCGACACGACGCTGGGACCCCGACCTGGGACGTCACGTGCCGATCGAGGACCGTTAGGGTGGTCGACTGGAACGAGACGAAGGAGAGCCCGACGTGCGGAGTCGTGTACTGCTGGTCTTCGGCGGCGACTCCTCAGAGCACGAGGTCTCCTGCCTGACCGCCGGTGGAGTACTCCGCGCGCTGGACCGGGAGCGATTCGACGTCACCTGCGTCGGCATCGCCAAGGGTGGTCGCTGGGTGTGGGTGGACGAAGCCGTCGTCCGTGCGTACGCCATCGTGGGCGACCGGCTCCCTGTCGTCGACGACTCCCATCCTGACGCCGTGTTGGTCCGTACGGCCGTGGGCGCCGACGTGGCCCGGGTCGAGAACGACGTCCTGGTCGACCGCACGGCCGTCGACGTGGCGTTCGCCCTGCTCCACGGCCCCTTCGGTGAGGACGGCACGGTCCAGGGCCTGTTCGAGATGATGGGCGTGCGCTACGTGGGAGCGGGTGTCCTGTCGAGCGCCGTCTGCCAGGACAAGGCCGCGATGAAGCAGCAGTTCAGCGTGCACGGCCTGCCGAGCGGGCCGTACGTGACGGTGGCGGACAGCCAGTGGCGCTCCGACCCCGAGCACTGCCTGGCCCGCATCCGTACGCTCTCCGCCCCCTGGTTCGTCAAGCCGGCACGCGGCGGGTCGTCGATGGGCATCACGCGCGTGACGGACCCTGAGCAGCTCCCCGCAGCCATCGAAGAGGCACGCTCGTACGACCCGCAGGTCATCGTCGAGCAGGGGATCGTCGGCGCGCGCGAGATCGAGTGCGCGGTGCTCGGCTCCCTCGACGGACCGCCCGTGGCGTCGCTGCCTGGGGAGATCGACGTGCACACGGAGAGCCGCTTCTACGACTTCGCCACCAAGTACCTGCCGGACCAGCCCGTCTCGCTCGTCATCCCCGCCGACCTGCCGGCCGACGTCGTCACCCGGGTGCGCCAGCTCGCTGTACGGGCGTTCGTCTGCCTCGGCGTCGAGGGCCTCGCCCGCGTCGACACCTTCGTCCTCCCGGACGGCAGCGTGTCCCTCAACGAGCTCAACACGATGCCCGGCTTCACGGCCACGTCGATGTACCCCAAGCTGTGGGAGGCCGGCGGGCTCGCCTACACGGAGCTGGTCACCCGCCTGCTCGACCTCGCGCTCGCGCGACCACTCGGGCTGCGCTGAGCGCTGCGGCTGTACGAGGGCGGAGACGGGAGAAGGGGCCGGCGAGCCGCCGACCCCTCCTTACCGCCTCGGACTCCCATTAGCCTGGGACTCCTACTGGGTCTGACTCCTACTGGCCGAACCACTCCGCGACCTGAGCCTTGAACTGCTCGTCGAAGTCGGCGACGTTGTGGTTCGCCTGGAGCCAGGCCTGCAGGGCGCCGCTCGTGGTCGACGACCCGAGAGCACGGGCGGCGACGGCGTCCACCTCGGCGCGGCACTGGTCGGGAGACGTGACCGCCCGGAGCAGCATCTGCTCGGCCTGGGTCTTGCCCTCGTACAGGAACGGGTAGCCCTCCGGCACGAGGCGACGGGCCCACGGCCGGTTGGGGAGGATACCCACGGCGCCGGCCATCAGCGCCTCGACGTACTCGAGTCCGTACGCCTCCTCAGTGGCGGTGGCGACGTACGCGGTGACTCGCGACAGCTCGTCCCAGTACTCCTCGCGCCCCTTCGCCAGCGGCTGTACGGTGGCCCACTTCTGACGGGACAGGTACATCGCCGTCTCGCTCGCCAGGGCCGTGGTGTTCAGACGGGCGCGGACGCGGATCGGGGTCTGCTTCGCGACGGCCTCGACGATCTCGACGAACGCCTGGGGCTGCTTCCGGGCGATCGTCGAGATCGCGGGGTACAGGACGACGGGGATGTCGGTCGGCTGACGGGGGCGGACCATCTCGGCGCGTACGCCCAGGTCGGCCCATGCGACACGGACGCGGTCGGCGAGTGTCGGGACTGTCCACTTGCGCGCGACCTCGCGGACCTCGCCGGCCGTACGCTCGCCTGCACAGAACGTCGGGAACATGGCGTAGCTCAGACCCATGGCGGCGAAGTTCACCGGGTGGTGGAAGGTGGAGGGGTTGATCCACTGGAAGTTCATGATCCGGGGCTCGGCGCCTGTGCGGTGGAGCCTCTGGAAGACGCCCACCGAGTCGATGACGTCGAGGTTGATGACGAGCGTCGACGGGTCGAGGTCCTCGATGGTCCTCACGTCGAAGCCGTCGGCGGTGCCCCTGGAGGTGCCGAGCAGGACGGCGCCCGGGTACATGCCCAGGACGCGACGGGCCACGGTGACGCCGCCGTCGGTGGTCACGAGCGATCCGTCGGGGGTGATGATCGGCTCGTCGGTGAGCCATCCGTACTTGACTGCAACAGCCATGGGCTGCCCCTCCTTAGAACGAGCCTCGGTCCGGCACGTCCCCGTCGACGCGCCACCCGGGTCAGGAAGACATCGTGGCACAGGGCATCACGCCACGTGCGGCGGGGGACCACACACTCACAGAGGTGCGGAGCAGGACCGCTACGGTGAACGCATGGACGCCACCACTGTCGGCTCTCTCGGTGAGTTCGGCACCATCTCCCGGATCACCGCCGGACTTCCCCATGCACCTGCCGTCAGCGTCGGTCCCGGCGACGACGCGGCCGTCTTCCTCGTCAACGGCTCGTCCGTCACCAGCGTCGACGTCCTCGTCGAAGGTGTGCACTTCCGGCGCGACTGGGTGCCGGCTGAGATGCTCGGCCGGAGGGCCGTCGCGGTCGCTTCGGCCGACATCGAGGCGATGGGCGCCCACCAGGGAGCTGTGCTCGTCGGGCTCACGGTGCCCGCGGACATCCCGGTCGCGTGGATCGACGACCTTGCCCGAGGGATCAGGCTCGAGTGCGAGGCCGCGGGCGCTGCCCTCGTGGGGGGCGACCTCACGCGCGGCCGGGACGTCGTCATCTCGGTCACCGTCATGGGGGAGACCCGCGGCGCGCCCCCGGTGCTCCGGTCCGGCGCCCAGGCGGGGGATGTCGTCGCGTTCCGCGGCCGCCTCGGGTGGTCCGCCGCCGGGCTCGCGGTCCTGAGCCGCGGCTTCCGGTCGCCCCGCGCGCTCGTGGAGGCGTACCAGCTCCCGCACGTGCCGTACGGCGCCGGTGCGGAGGCGCAGCTCGCAGGAGCCACCGCGATGATCGACGTGAGTGACGGCCTCCTCGCCGACCTCGGGCACATCGCCGACGCGTCACAGGTCGCCATCGACCTCGACTCGGGGCGCTTCGAGATCCCCGACCCGCTGCACGCCGTGGCTTCGGCGACTGGCGCCGACCCGCTGCGGTTCATCCTCACGGGCGGCGAGGACCATGCGCTGGCGGCGACCTTCCCGCTCGGGAAGGTGCCTCCCGAGTGGCGCGTCATCGGGGTGGTGGCCGACGGCGAGCCGACAGTCCTGGTCGACGGCGAGCCGTACGGTGCCACGCCCGGCTGGGACCACTTCCGCCACTGACGCGCCGGGGGGCAGCTGGAGCCCGGACAGGTCCCACGCGCCCGCACCGCAGGGCCGACGCGCCGTACAGCGGGGCCGATGTGCACCGGATCGGTGGCAGCGTCGCGTAGATTCATGGTTCATGGCGACCCGGGCACCTTCCCCGCCACGGTCCCGCCCTGCAGCATCCTCCCGTGCAGGCTCGGGCTCGAGGTCCAGCGGAAGCAAGACAACCTCTTCGACGTCGCGTTCGCGCGCCCGTACCCAGCAGCGCCACGGTGCGCTGCCGGCGCTGGGACGAGGCCTGGCAGCTGTGTGGCGAGCCATCGCCCACGGCGTCGGTGCGGTCGTCCGCGGCATCGGCACGGGTGCCCGTGACCTCGACCCCGGTCTGCGCCGCGACGGGGCGGGCCTGTTCCTCGTCGCCATGGCGGTCGTGGTGGTCGCTGCGTTCTGGTTCCAGATCCCCGGTCCCGTGGGCGGTGCGCTGAGGCAGGGCATCGAGTCAGCCGTGGGCGTCGCCGCGTACGCGACCCCGGTCCTGCTCGCCGTCATGGCGTGGCGGACGCTGCGCCACCCGGACCGCAACGGACCGTGGGGGCGGCAGTTCGTGGGCTGGAGCGGCATCGTCCTCGGTGCCCTCGGGATGGTCCACCTCGCCAACGGCCTGCCGCGCCCGTCCGACATGGACGCGGTACGGCGTGCCGGCGGCATCGTCGGGTTCCTGTCCAGCTCCTTCCTCGCGGACCTGCTCACCCGCTGGGTCGCGGCCCCCCTGCTCTTCCTGCTCACCGTCTTCGGCGCGCTCGTCGTCGTCGGCCGCCCGCTCAACGACGTCGTCGCCGGCGCGAAGGGCCTCGGCACGAAGCTCCTGGCCCACCGGCAGCCGCGCGAGCAGCTCGCGTTCGGGGTCGACCAGGCGTACGACACGCCGCTGGTCGCGGAGGAGGACCCGGCCGAGGCGATGACCGAGGTCATCGAGGCGTCGAAGCCCGTGAAGGCAGGCCTTCCGCAGACGCGTGAGCCCGAGCCCGAGCCGGTCGAGCTTCCCGCCCCCGTGCACAGCAGCGCACCCTTGCGCAGCGAGCAGCAGATGCTGTCCGGCGACGTCGCGTACCTGCTCCCCGACCCCGGCACACTGCGGGCCGGCTCGGTCCCCAAGGCGCGGACCCAGGCCTCCGACGCCATCGTCGGCAGCCTCAGCGAAGTGCTGAGGCAGTTCGAGATCGACGCCAGCGTGACGGGCTACACGCGCGGCCCGACAGTGACCAGGTACGAGGTCGAGCTCGGCACGGCGGTCAAGGTCGAGAAGGTCACGGCGCTGAGCCGCAACATCGCGTACGCCGTCGCCTCGCCCGACGTGCGGATCCTCTCGCCCATCCCGGGCAAGTCGGCGATCGGGATCGAGATCCCCAACAAGGACAAGGAAGTCGTCTCACTGGGCGACGTGCTGAGGTCCCAGGTCGCGCGCAGCGACCACCATCCGATGACGGTCGGCCTCGGCAAGGACGTCGAGGGCGGGTTCGTCGTCGCCAACATGGCCAAGATGCCCCACCTCCTCGTCGCGGGTGCCACGGGCTCCGGCAAGTCGAGCTTCGTGAACTCGATGATCACGTCGATCCTCATGAGGGCGACGCCGGACGAGGTCCGCCTCATGCTCGTCGACCCCAAGCGGGTCGAGCTCAACCACTACGAGGGCATCCCGCACCTCGTCACGCCGATCATCACCAGCCCGAAGAAGGCTGCGGATGCCCTGCAGTGGGTGGTCCGGGAGATGGACCAGCGCTACGACGACCTGGCCGCGTTCGGGTTCCGCCACATCGACGACTTCAACAAGGCGGTACGGGCCGGGCAGGTGAAGCCGGTCCCCGGCTCGGAGCGGGTCGTGGAGCCGTACCCGTACCTGCTGGTCATCGTCGACGAGCTCGCCGACCTCATGATGGTCGCCCCCCGCGACGTCGAGGACTCGATCGTGCGGATCACCCAGCTCGCCAGAGCCGCGGGCATCCACCTCGTCCTCGCGACCCAGCGCCCGTCCACCGATGTCGTCACCGGGCTCATCAAGGCCAACGTCCCGTCACGGCTCGCGTTCTCGACCAGCTCGATGACGGACTCACGCGTCATCCTCGACCAGCCGGGAGCCGAGAAGCTCGTCGGCCAGGGCGACGGCCTGTTCCTCCCCATGGGGTCGAGCAAGCCGGTCCGCGTCCAGGGCGCGTGGGTCACCGAGCAGGAGATCCGCCAGGTCGTCGCGCACGTCTCCGGGCAGCTGCAGCCGCAGTACCGGCCCGAGGTCGCGGCGGCCCCCGAGGGGACGACGAAGGTCGCCGAGGACATCGGCGACGACCTCGACCTCGTCCTCGAGGCGGCCCAGCTCGTCGTCAACCTGCAGCTCGGCTCGACGTCCATGCTGCAGCGCAAGCTGCGTGTCGGTTTCGCCAAGGCGGGACGGCTCATGGACATCCTCGAGACCCGTGGCGTGGTCGGCCCCTCTGAGGGCTCGAAGCCGCGCGAGGTGCTCGTGAAGCCCGACGAGCTCGACGAGGTGCTCGCGAACCTGTCCCAGGGCTAGGCGGGTCGTGAGGTAGGTTGACCCGGTGCCAGCCACCCGAGTCGCCGTCGTCACGCTGGGCTGTGCCCGCAACGAGGTCGACTCGGAGGAGCTGGCAGGACGGCTGGTGGCCGGCGGCTTCGAGCTCGTCAGCGAGCCGGCCGACGCCGAGGCTGTGCTCGTCAACACGTGCGGCTTCATCGACGCGGCCAAGAAGGACTCCGTCGACACCCTGCTCGCCGCGGCGGACCTCAAGGGAGACGGGCGCACGAAGGCCGTCGTCGCCGTCGGCTGCATGGCGGAGCGGTACGGATCCGAGCTCGCCGAGGCGATGCCGGAGGCCGATGCCGTCCTCGGCTTCGACAGCTACCCGGACATCGCCGAGCGTCTCACCCAGATCGTCCACGGCGCCCGGCCGGCCTCGCACCAGCCCAGTGACCGGCGTCTCCTGCTCCCCGTCGCGCCCGTCGCGCGGCGCCGGGCCGTCAACAGCGTCGCCGTCCCGGGCTTCGGCGCCGACGGGCTCCTCGGGCCCGCGAGCGGGCCCCGCGTCGTCCGGTCCCGGCTCGAGAAGGGCCCCTCGGCCCCGCTCAAGATCGCGTCCGGCTGCGACCGGCGCTGCGCGTTCTGCGCGATCCCGTCCTTCCGCGGCTCCTACGTCTCCAGGGAGATCGACGACGTCGTCACCGAGGCGCGCTGGCTCGTCGACAACGGCGTCCGCGAGGTCTTCCTCGTCAGCGAGAACACCTCCTCGTACGGCAAGGACCTCGGCGAGCCACGTGCCCTCGAGACGCTCCTGGACCGTCTGTCACATCTCGACGGGCTGGACTGGGTCCGCCTCAGCTACCTGCAGCCGGCCGAGATCAAGCCGAGCCTGCTCGACGCGATCCTCTCCACCCCGACGGTCGTCGACTACTTCGACATCCCCTTCCAGCACGCGTCGTCCGAGGTGCTGCGGCGGATGCGCCGGTTCGGTGACGCCGACGCGTTCCTCGACCTCCTCGGCCGGATCCGTACGGTCTCTCCGCAGGCAGGCGTGCGCAGCAACGTGATCGTCGGCTTCCCGGGTGAGACCGACCGCGACTTCGCCGTGCTGCGGGACTTCGTAACGGCGGCCGACCTCGATGTGCTCGGCGTCTTCGCGTACTCCGACGAAGAGGGTACGGAGGGGGCCAGGCTCCCGGACCACGTACCGGACGAGGTCATCGAGGAGCGACGGGCCGAGCTGGCCGACCTCGCGCTTCTCCTCATGGAGGACCGTGCCGCGGCCCGCGTGGGCGAGCGCGTCGAGGTGCTCGTCGAGACGCACGAGGACGGCGTCGCCCGCGGCCGGGCCCGGCACCAGGGTCCGGACGTCGACGGGACCACCTCCCTGACCATGCCCGCCACCCCCGGTGACATCGTCATGGCGACAGTGACAGACTGCGAAGGCATCGATCTCGTCGCCGCAGGAGAACCGTGACCGACCCAGGCACCGCCCACGCAGCCGCACCCCCCGAGGCGCACTGGCTGAACGTGCCGAACGGCCTGACGGCGCTCCGCATGCTCCTCGTGCCCGTGTTCGCATGGGTGCTGCTGTCCCATCCCCACGACGACTCGTGGCGCTGGGGCGCCGCGGTGATCTTCGTCGTCGCCAGCATCACCGACATCATCGACGGCAAGGTCGCCCGCCGGTACGGGCTCGTCACCCGGTTCGGCAAGCTGTGGGACCCCATCGCCGACAAGGCCCTCACCGGCATGGCCCTCGTGGGGCTCAGCATCATCGGCGAGCTCGCGTGGTGGATCACCATCGTGATCCTCGTCCGCGAGTGGGGGATCACCCTCCTGAGGTTCCTCATCCTCAAGTACGGCGTCATGGCCGCGAACAGGGGCGGCAAGCTCAAGACGGTCACGCAGTCGATCGCGATCGTCATGTACCTGCTGCCGCTGCCCGGGTGGCTTCACGTCGTGGGCGTGGTCGTCATGTGGGTCGCGCTGCTCCTCACCGTGCTGACCGGCCTCGACTACTGCTGGGAGGCGAACAAGCTCCGCAAGAAGGGCCTGGCTGGATGACGGCGGCTGACGTCGTCGCGCTGCTGGCGAGCCGGCAGGAGACCGTGGCGACGTGCGAGTCGCTCACGGGAGGGCTCGTCCTCGCGGAGCTCACGACGGTCCCGGGGTCGTCCGCGGTGGTACGCGGTGGTCTTGTCACCTACGCGACCGACCTCAAGACCTCGCTGGCCGGCGTCGCTGCCGACCTCATCCGTGACCAGGGTGTCGTGTCCCGCGCCGTGGCGGAGTCGATGGCCTGGGGAGCTCGTACGGTCTGTACGGCGACCTGGGGCATCGGGCTGACCGGTGTGGCCGGGCCTGAGGGCGTCGACGGGCTGCCTCCCGGGACGGTCTGCATCGCGGTCGCCGGCCCCGACGGGGTGACGAGTGTCCAGGAGCTGCTGAGCGGCGACCGGGCGAGCGTGCGTCGGGGCTCCGTGGAGCGGGCGCTGGAGCTGCTCGGCGTGGCCTGCAGGCAGTGACGTGCGCAGGGTGAACATCCACCTGTCGGTTGCGGGTGACGGGTAGAGTCGTCCCATGCGCAATGTCCGTGACGCCGCACCCCTGATGCGTGAGGTGCTGGGGGAGTCGCTGCGTGAGCAGCGCACCGCGCAGAGCCGCACCTTGCGCGAGGTGTCGCAGGACGCCAGAGTCAGCCTCGGCTACCTCTCGGAGATCGAGCGGGGCCAGAAGGAGGCCTCGTCGGAGCTGCTGGCCGCCATCTGCGGCGCGCTCGACGTGCCCCTGTCGATCGTGCTCGACGACGTGTCCCAGCGCCTTGCCGCGTACGAGACCGTGGCGCTGCTGCCGGTCGTACCGGTCGCCGCCGCCTGACGTGCGCGAGGGCGAGCTGTGGCGACGTCTCGAAGTCGCGCTCGGGAGGGCCTACGCGCACGCCTGGGCGAACCAGGTGGTCATGGCCGACCTCGGTGGCCGCACCGTCTCGGAGGCCCTCGCGGCCGGGATCGACTGCAAGCAGATCTGGCGCGCGTCGTGGGAGACACTCGGGCTCCCCGCACGGGACCGCTGACGATCGCGACACGCCGCTCGACTGTTCTCCGTTCGAACACATGTTCGGTAAGTTGTCCACCGACGGCTCCTCCTGACACGTGTTCTCCACAGATGTCGGCGGGGCTGACGAAATGTCAGTGGGCCTGCCTACTGTCCAGGTGAGGGCTCGAGCGAAGAGCCGAGAGACGACGGAAGGACACCGGAGATGGCGGTGGCAGATCGCGCCAAGGCGCTCGAAGCAGCACTTGCCCAGATCGAGAAGGCACACGGCAAGGGCTCGGTGATGCGGCTCGGCGATCGGGTCGGCATCCCGATGGACGTCGTGCCGACCGGGTCGATCGCGTTGGACATCGCGCTCGGCATCGGCGGTCTTCCGCGCGGCCGGGTGGTGGAGATCTACGGCCCGGAGTCGAGCGGCAAGACGACCGTCGCCCTCCACGTTGTGGCCAACGCCCAGGCCGCGGGCGGCATCTGCGCCTTCATCGACGCAGAGCACGCGCTCGATCCCGACTACGCGAAGAAGCTCGGCGTCGACACGGACGCGCTGCTCGTCAGCCAGCCCGACAACGGCGAGCAGGCCCTCGAGATCGCCGACATGCTCGTGCGCTCCGGTGCGCTGGCGGTGATCGTCATCGACTCGGTCGCGGCGCTCACGCCGCGTGCCGAGATCGAGGGCGAGATGGGCGACAGCCACGTGGGCCTCCAGGCACGTCTCATGAGCCAGGCGCTCCGGAAGATGACCGGTGCGCTCAGCAACGCCAACACGACGGCCATCTTCATCAACCAGCTCCGCGAGAAGATCGGCGTGATGTTCGGATCCCCCGAGACCACGACCGGTGGCCGCGCGCTGAAGTTCTACTCCTCGGTCCGGCTTGACGTGCGCCGCATCGAGACGCTGAAGGACGGCACCGACATGGTCGGCAACCGCACCCGCGTCAAGGTGGCCAAGAACAAGGTCGCACCGC
>JACRAA010000318.1 GCA_016213595.1 Actinomycetota bacterium
CAGCAGGGGACCGACGCGGAGTCCGGCTACGAGAAGATGAAGGCGAAGGTCTCGGACGAGCTGAAGCAGCACTTCCGTCCGGAGTTCCTGAACCGCGTCGACGAGATCGTGGTGTTCCACCAGCTCTCGCAGGAGGAGATCGAGCAGATCGTCGACCTGCTGGTCGCGCAGATCGAGTCGCGTCTGAAGGACCGGGACATGGGCATCGAGCTCACCCCGGCCGCCAAGTCGCTCATCGCCAAGCGAGGGTTCGACCCGATCCTCGGTGCACGACCCCTGCGGCGGGCGCTGCAGCGTGACATCGAGGACAGCCTGGCGGAGAAGATCCTGTTCGGCGAGCTCGGTGCCGGCCAGATCGTGCTCATCGACGTGGCGGGGGAGGGCGCTGAGCACCCGTTCACCTTCACCGGTACGGAGAAGCACCTGCCTGACAGCCCCTTCGCGGAGCTGGCCGGTCAGGGCGAGGCGAGCGAGTAGCAGCACGTAGGGAACGCCCCGGGCCTCATGGTCCGGGGCGTTTCTGCATTCCTGGGTACTTGTCTGCACGAGGACCTGTACCGGCGCGGCCTCTCTGGGGCTCCCACCCAGTCCATCGCATCGGCACAGCCGACCCACAGGCGTCCTCCCTAACGTCGAGACAAGCAAAGGAGATTCGAGATGGCACAGCGTTTCGTGGTCCCCCCCACCTGGCCGTCGCCGCCCCCAGGATGGGAGCCCCCCGAGGGATGGCAGCCCGATCCCGCCTGGGGCCCTGCGCCGGAGGGCTGGCACTTCTGGCAGGAGGATGAGACCTCGGCACCTGTATCCCCCTCGTACAGCCATGAGGCCGCTCCCGTACCGGCGCCCGTGTCGCGCCGCAGCTGGGGACGGCGTCTCGGATGGCTGGCGGTTCTTATCGGCGGCCTCATCTCGTACCTCGTCGTCAACCAGGTCATGCTCGCCACACAGAACGTGCTCTTCTTCCCGACCCTGCTGCTCGTGGGATCCGTGACCGTGCCCGCGGCGGTCCTGATGCTGGAGTACGCCATCGGGCAGGGCCTCGACGGCCATGGCGGCCTCATCGTCGGTACGGCCGTCATCGCGGGCATCATCGGCGTCACCCTCGCTGGCTCGCTCGAGAACTCGCTCCCGGGCCCGCAGCAGCAGGTCTTCCTCGGCGTCGCGGTCATCGAGGAGCTGGCCAAGCTCGTCGTACCGGTCGTGATCTTCGTGGTCGCCCGCCGTCGTACACCCAGGGCAGGCCTCGCGCTCGGGATCGCGTCCGGAGCAGGGTTCGCCGTGCTCGAGACGATGGGGTACGCGTTCTACGCACTCGTGTCCCGCGGCGGCGGCCTGGCGGCGATGCAGGAGACGCTCCAGCTCAGGGCTCTGCTGGCACCCGCCAGCCACATCGCCTGGACCGGCATGACCGCCTGGGCCCTCTGGCGGATCGGGGCAACGCCTCGCCGCCGCTACGCGCCGGCCACTCTCGGCGTCACGTTCGTCGTCGCCGTCGGCCTGCACTACCTGTGGGACCAGACGGAGGACGTCGTCACTCACCTCGTGCTGGCGCTCTTCAGCGTCGCTGTCCTCGTCACGCTCATGGTGCTCTCGGCCCGCCGCCACGCGGCACGCTACCTCGCGAGCGGTTCGACGGCCGCCCCTGCCGCCCCTCAGGTCGGCTGGTCCAGCCCGGTGGCGCAGGGACCCGCCCAACCCACGGCGGGTGCGGAGCCGACGGAGGCCGGCACGGTTGTCAGGCGGTCGGGCCGGGACGCCGCCTGAGCACCTGGGGAGTGATCCTCACCAGGTGAGCGGCGAGGGCCACTCGGCGACGGGCGATGTCCGCGAACCCGAAGGGCTCCATCTGGCTGACGTTCGCGTCATGGCGGCGGTAGGTCACGTACGGCGTCGGGAGGAACACGACCTCGCCCAGCATCTCGGCGGTGATCCCGATCCAGCCGTCGTGGGTACGGACCGCCCGGGGCACGGGGAGCGCGATGTCGAGGACCTCGCGACGTACGGCGAGGCAGCAGCCGAGGTAGGAGTTCTTGACGTAGTTGTGGACGACGCCCGGCCCGCTGCGGAGGTACGCGAAGATCGACTCCCCGGTCAGGTTGCCGTCCTCGTCGACGATCACCGCGTCCGTGACGACGCCCGTGACGCGCGGGTCCGCGAACGCGGCGACCATGGCGTCGACCTTGCCGGGCAGCCACTCGTCGTCCTGGTCGCAGAGGAGCACGATCGGACGCCGCGCGCGGGACAGGCAGCGCTCGAACGTCGAGATGACACCGAGGTTCGACGCGTTCTGCACCACCTCGAGCCGCGAGTCCGCGTAGGAGGCGATGATGTCCAGCGTCTCGTCGGTGGAGCTGTCGTCCTGCACGAGCAGCTCGTCCTGCGGCCCGAGCTGGGCGAGGACGGAGTCGAGCTGGAGCCGCAGGTACCGGGCGCCGTTGTACGTGGCCATGCAGACGGAGACCGGAGTACGGGCCGATGGCGAGCCCGTGACCGGGTCGCTCGTCCGCGCAGCGCCGCGCCGCGTCACCGCGTCCACGTCATGTGGGCGGCGCGGACCGGGCTCGAGCAGGCTCCCACCTCTGGACCCCCGACGTCTCGTACCGCCTCGTCCGGCGACACCGTCCCGCACCCCCGCCGCGATCGCCGTGAGCTTGGCCCTCCGGTCGTTCTCGAGCGCGAGCACCTTGCCGACGCCGAGCACGAGTCCGGCCGCCGTACGTACTGACCAGACGGGGTCGTGCGTGAGCTCGCCGGAGCGTCCGAGCAGCAGGAAGTTGCGGTACTTGTAGTACTGGCGGTCGGCGGTGTGGTTGCTCGTGGAGACCGCGCCGATGAGCGGCAGGTGGTGTGACGTGGCCCGCCCGATGGAGTGCTGGAGCACCGTGCTCGGCTCGATGACGACCTGCCACCCAGCCTCGCGCAGCCGAACGCACAGGTCCCAGTCGACGAAGTCGATGACCAGGTCCGCCCGGAACCCTCCGACGTGCCTCAAGGCCGCGACCCGGCACAGGGAGCCCGAGGTGAGGACACGCTCCACCGGGTACCAGGTGCGGGCGGCCGCGTCGCCCTGAAGGACGGCGCCAGTCTGCTCGTCCACCACCACGGGAGCGACGATGGCTGTCCTCGCGCTGAGCGTCGCGGGGCTGCCGAGGAGCTGCTCGACCAGGTCGGGCGTGAGCCGGCTGTCCTGGTCGAAGGTCAGCAGCCAGTCCGCGGCGGACGTGTCGAGCGCGCGGGCGAGGCCTCCTGCCACACCGGTGTTGGTGTCCAGCAGCGTGATGGTGGCGCCGGCTGCGGCGCACTCCTCGAGCACGTCCGAGCCGCTCGTCGACGCGTTGTCCACGATCTCGACGGGGACACCGGCCCGGGCCAGGCCCTTGACCAGGTCGAGCAGGGGTTGCGACGGGTTGTACGAGACGATCGCCGCACCCACTTCCATTCCGTCACCCTATCCGGACGGCCGCTGGCCCCCCGGCAAGCGACCAGCGCCTGGCTGAGCCCGAATGGTCGCCCCGGGCGACGAGACGGCAGACTGTGACCCATGCGTGAGCCCCTCTGCTACGTGAGCCAGGTCTACCGCCCCGAGAACGTCGGGGTGGCCATCTGGGTCGCCGAGGAGCTCGAGCGCATCGGCTGGGACGTCACGGTGCTGACGGGAGTCCCCAACTACCCGACGGGAGTCGTCGCCGAGGGGTACCGGGCCGACCACGCCAGCCGGGAGGTGATCCGAGGGATCGAGGTACGGCGCACGCCCCTGTACCCGAGCCACGACACCAACCCGCTGGGCCGGATGCTCAACTACACCTCCTGGGCCCTCTCCAGCACGTACTACGGCCTCGGCGACATCCGGCGGGCCGGTCTCGCGGTCGTCCATTCCTCGCCCGTCACGGCGAACCTGGCCCCGATGGTCGCGCGGCTGCTGTTCGGCACCCCGTACGTCACGATGATCATGGACCTCTGGCCCGACTCGGTGTTCCAGTCGGGCTTCCTCACGTCGGGCCCTCTCCGCCGGCTCGCCGACCTCCTGCTGAGCTCCTTCGCCTCCTGGTCGTACAGGCTGGCCTCCCATGTCACGGTGCTCAGCCCGTCGATGAAGCAGGTGCTCGTCGACCGCGGCGTACCGGCCGAGAAGATCAGCCTCGTCTACAACTGGGTCGACGAGTCGCTGTTCGGGGCCCTTGCGGAGCCCGACCCGAGCCTCCGGACCGAGCTGGGGCTCACCGACGACGACTTCGTCGCGATGTACGCGGGCGCCCACGGCATCGCGCAGGGGCTGGGTGTGCTCGTCGAGGCGGCTGCCCTGCTCGACGCGAGCGAACGAATCCACCTCGTCACCCTCGGCGACGGGATCGACGGTGACCGGCTGCGCGCGCTGGCCGACGAGCTCGGCGTCACGGACCGCGTGCACTTCCTGGGGCGGCGCCCCATGGCAGCGATGCCGGGCCTGCTCGCGACCGCGGACCTGCAGGTCGTGTGCATCGCGGACACGCCCCTGTTCCGCGTCAACATGCCGAGCAAGATCCCCTCGCTGCTCGCCGGTGGGCACCCGCTCCTCGTCGTCGCGGCCGGCGACCCCGCGGAGGTCGTCACCGCCGCGGACGCAGGCTTCTCGGCCTCGCCGAACGACCCCGCCGAGGTGGCCGCTGCCCTGCGCCGGGCCAAGGCCGCGGGCGCGGATATGCTGCGCGAGATGGGTGAGCGGGGCCGCGACCTGTACGAGCGGGAGATGTCGGCGGCGATCGGCGGCGCGCGGCTCACCGAGATCCTTCACCGGGCCAAGCGGAAGAGCGTTTCATGACGGACAGCAAGGACGCGACCGAGGCGATCGCCACGGTCGCCGGACGCATCGTGACGATCACGGGCGGTACCGGCTCGTTCGGGTCGACCATGGCTCGGCACCTGCTGGCCCATGGAGTACGCCAGGTGAACGTGATCAGCCGAGACGAGGCGAAGCAGGACGCGATGCGGCGCAGGTTCGCGGACGAGCGGATGCGGTTCTTCCTCGGCGACGTCCGCGACATCGGAAGCCTCGAGGCCCCCATGGAGGGCGCCGACTTCGTGTTCCACGCCGCCGCCCTCAAGCAGGTGCCGAGCTGCGAGTTCTTCCCCCAGCAGGCGGTGAAGACCAACATCGTGGGCAGCGACAATGTGATCGCCTCCGCCGCGCGAGCGGGCGTGCGTTCGCTCGTCGTGCTCTCCACCGACAAGGCCGTGTACCCCGTCAACGCCATGGGGATGTCCAAGGCGCTCATGGAGAAGACCGCGCAAGCCTTCGCGCGCAACCACCCGGACTCGCACATGAGCGTCGCCGTCACGCGCTACGGCAACGTCATGTACTCGCGTGGCTCGGTCATCCCGTTGTTCGTCGAGCAGCTCAAGGCCGGCCGCCCCCTGACGCTGACCGAGCCAACGATGACCCGCTTCCTCATGAGCCTGGACGAGTCGGTCGCACTCGTCCTGCATGCGTTCAAGCACGCCATGTCCGGCGACCTGTTCGTCCGCAAGGCGCCGGCCGCGACCGTCGAGACGCTGGCGCGTGCGATCGCGTCCCTGCTCGGGGTCGACGACCCGGAGATCTCCGTGATCGGCTCACGGCACGGCGAGAAGATGCACGAGACGCTGCTCAGCGTCGAGGAGATGGTGAAGTCCGACGACCAGGGCGAGTACTTCCGCGTACCGCTCGATGCGCGCTCCCTGCAGTACGAGCTGTACTTCGAGCAGGGTGACCGCCGGATCCCGCGGGACATGGACTTCACGAGCGCCAACACGGTCCAGCTGGACCTGGAAGGGACCAAGGAGCTGCTGCTGACGGTGCCGGAGGTACGGGCGGCGGTCGAGGCGGGGCTGTGAGGGTCGCGGTCACCGGCGCCGACGGCTTCCTCGGCTGGCACCTGCGCGTACGGGCGAAGGCGCTGCGACCCGACCTCGAGGTCGTGCCCGTCAGCCAGGCGGACTGGCCCCGGCTGTCCGAGCTGCTCCGCGGCGTCGACGCGGTGGTCCACGTCGCCGGCATCAACCGGGACACGGACGAGGCCGTCCGCGACGGCAACATCGCGCTGGCGAAGGACGTCGTCTCGGCGGCCAACGGTACGCCGCGGGTCGTCTACGCGAACTCGGTCCAGGTCGGGAACGGAACTCCGTACGCCCTCGGCAAGGCGGGCGCTGCGGACGTGCTGGGGGAGGCGTGTGCGGGTTGGGGGACAAGGTTCACGGATGTGCGGCTGCCGAACCTCTTCGGGGAGCACGGCCGCTCGGCGTACAACTCGTTCGTGGCCACCTTCGCGGCCGCTGCTGTGGCGGGGGAGACCCCGTCGATCAGCGACCGGCCCATCGGGCTGCTGCACGCACAGGCCGCCGCTGAGGCCCTGCTGGAGGGCTTGTCGGGAGCGGGTGTCGTCGAGCCCGAACCGCACGCCACGTCGGTCCGCGAGGTGTGGGACACGTTCGAGGAGTTCCGGAGGGTGTACCAGGGGGCCGACGTCCCAGACGTCAACGACCCGTTCCGGCTGGACCTCTTCAACACGTACCGGGCGGCCCTCTTCCCGCGCGCCTACCCCAGGCCGCTCGCCCCGAGGTCGGACCAGCGCGGACGCCTCGTCGAGTCCGTACGCAGCCATGGTGAGGGCGGCCAGGTCTTCGTCTCGACGACGAAACCCGGCTTCACCCGCGGCGAGCACTTCCACCTGCGCAAGATCGAGCGGTTCGTCGTGCTGGCGGGCCGCGCCGAGATCGCGCTGCGCCGGGAGCTCACCGACGAGGTGGTGTCGTTCGTCGTGACCGGTGAGGACCCCGTCGCCATCGACATGCCGACGATGTGGACCCACAACATCACGGCCCTCGACGGCGAGGCGACGACCCTCTTCTGGACCAACGAGCTGTACGACCCGGAGGCGCCGGACACGTACTGGGAGGACGTCCGCGGGAAGGGCCACGTCTGAGCCGGACAGGCGCAGTGTCCCGGACACCGCGGTACGGACAGGTCCAGGACGGACACCAGCGGCCGCGGGTGCGAGGATGGCCCCTGTGACGCGCGTGATGACGGTGGTGGGGACGCGGCCGGAGATCATCCGGCTCTCGGCGGTGATGAAGCGGCTCGACGAGACGCTCGACCACGTCCTCGTCCACACCGGCCAGAACTACGACCCCCTGCTCGGCGAGGTCTTCTTCCGTGACCTCGGCCTGCGGGCCCCTGACCGGCTCCTCAACGTCCGTACGGAGACGCTCGGGCAGGTGCTGGGCGACGTGCTGACCGGGACCGAGCAGGCGATCCGCGACTAC
>JACRAA010000319.1 GCA_016213595.1 Actinomycetota bacterium
GACGATCCGGACGTCGTCACCCCCGCGCTCGACGAGGCTCCTCAGCAGCGGTAGGTGTTCCAGCGCCGGCCCGGGACCACCGGAGGTGAGGACGCGGCCGATCCCGAGGTCGGCCAGGAGCGCCAGCGCCGACGGCTTGTCCGGGACGGAGTCGAAGGCCTTGTGGAAGGTGACCGGGGCGTCCCCGGCCGCGTCGACGAGACGTCGTACGGCGTCCGCGTCGACGTCGCCTGACGGCGTCAGCGTGCCGATCACGAAGCCGACCTTCGCGGCGGCCGGCACGGCTGCGCGGATCGCCTCGATGTCGGCGGCCATCACGTCCACCTCGGCGGCGGAGTGCACGAAGTCGCCCGCGCGGGCACGCACCAACACCCGGTGCTCGAGGTCGGGCGCGGCCTCGATGCAGTGGAGGACGAACCCGAGCGTCGGCGTCGTACCGCCGTCGGCGAGGCCGGCGCACACCTCGATCGCCTCGGCACCGGCGGCCGCGGCGATGGCCGCTCCCCCGACGTCCTCGAGGCAGACCTCGACCAGCGTCATCCGGGCACGCCGCGCAGGCGGACCGACAGGCAGGTCACGCAGCCCTCCATCTTCTCGAACTCGGAGATGTCGACCGTGACGACGTCGAGGCCGCGCTCGCGGACGAGCGCGGCCGACGCGGGCGCGGACGAGGCCATCAGGACCGTGGACCCGCCGAGGAGCACGACGTGGGCACCCGACTCCTCCGGCACGGCGAGGAAGTGCCCGGCCCACACGTCGGGGTCGTCGACGAGCGGGAGGTGCCCGACGACGGTGCCGTCGGGCAGCGCCGTGACCGCGGACTTGAGGTGCAGCACCTTCTCGACCGGTACGCCGACCACCTCGGCTCCCGACGGCGCGAGGAGCGCGCGCAGCTGGTCGACGCCGGCCTGGTTGGTCCGGCCACCGAGGCCGACCCAGACCGTGCCGCCGTGCTTGAGCACGTCGCCGCCGTCCAGCGTCCCGGGCGCCTCGATGCGGACGACGCGGTAACCGTGGGCGCGCACCGCCGCCTCGGCCGCCTCGGTCTCCCCGCGGCGCTCGTCGGCGCCGGGCCGGGCGATCACCGCGAGGTCGCCGTGGACGACCCTGGTGTCCTCGACGAAGACCGCGTCGGGCAGGTCGTCGGCGGGCGCGACCTCGGTCGTGGTCCAGCCGGCCGCGTGCAGCGCGTCGACGTAGGCCTGCCACTGGCGACGGGCGAGCTCGACGTCGACCTCGCTGCGCTCGATGTGGGTGACCAGTCCGTCGCCCAGCCGCGACGACGGGGGGCGGACCAGGGCGTGACGGGTCTCCATGGGGCGAACGTACAAGAGGTGACGCCTCAGCCGTTGTCGACCTTCAACGGCGCGAGCGTGCCCAGCGACTGGGCCACGACGACGGCGTCGTCGCCGGGCTCGAGGCGGAAGTCGGGGCCCGGGTTGACGAACGACGCGGCGTCGCGGGCGACGGCGAGGAGCGTGGCGTTGTGGTCGCTGCGCAGCCGCGAGGAGAGGTCGTCGACGGACAGGCCGATGTAGTGCTCGGGGAGGGTGACGCGGTAGAGCTCGGACCCCTCGCCGCCGGACACGATGTCGGTGACGATGCCCGCGATGCCGGGGTAGAGCGACGACCGGGCGAGCAGCCGGGAGGCGATGCGAGAGGTCACGACGATCTCGTCCGCGTGCGCCCGCTTGAAGTGCTCGACGTGTGCCGGGTTGTTCGCCTCCACCACGGTGCGCACCTCTGGAGCGATCGTCTCGATCGCCATGACGGTGAGGATCGAGCGCATGTCGGCGTCGTTGCTGGCGTCAGCGGGGCAGATGATCGCCGCCATCGCCTCCTCGATGCCGGCACGCCGGAGGTCGTCGGCGTTGGTGCAGTCACCGCTGACGAAGTAGGCGAGGGTCCCGGCCGGGTTCTTGTCCGAGTCGTGCACGACGACGACCTGGGGGGTGTACTCGTCGGTGGAGAGCTCGGTGATCAGCTCACGTGCGGTGGAGTTCCACCCGCACACCACGATGTGGTCGCGGTAGCCCGATGCACCCATGCCCTGACCTTCTTTCAGCAGGAAGTCGATGACGAAGCCCACGAGCGCGCCCGTGATCGTCGCGACGATCGCGACGCCGAAGAGCACCAGCAGCCAGCTCACGAGGTAGCCCGCCGGAGAGGTGACGTAGGACGCGTCGCCCGCACCCATCACCGTCGTGACGCCCCAGTAGAAGGTCGCGCCGAACGACTCGGTGACGGAGCCGACCGAGTCGCGCTCGCCCTCGATGGCGGTGACGAGGACCGACGCGACGCCCACCACCGCGAACAGCCCCATCATCAGGCGGAGGAAAAGCCGCGCTCCATGTCGGAGGTGAGCCGCTGGACGTGGAAGCCGATGCGGCGGAGCACGGGCGAGGAGAACATCCCGCTCAACCGGTGTGCCAGTCGTCCCCTCATGGCATCCCTCGACCCGTCGGCAGCGGCGCCTCCGCTGTCGCTCGGATGCTGCCAGCAGTCCGACGCCGCTGACTAGGTCACGTGCAGGTGGTCCAGACCCGGCCGCGCCCGGTCCGGCGGGGCCTTCTGAGATGATCGACTCCGGCACGGGGACGTGCCGAGGGCCTCTAGCTCAATGGGTAGAGCAGCGGACTTTTAATCCGTTGGTTCAGGGTTCGAGCCCCTGGAGGCCTACTGCACCTATGCATTCCTTCGCCTGATGGGTGACGTTCGGCCTTCGGGTGATGGGTGACAGCTACTCCGGTTGATTGGTGACACTCCCTTGATGAGGGAGATGAGTGTGCCTGAGCAGCGGACCGCTGTCGCCGCGGTGCTCGACCGGCATGTCTCGGGCGGGAACCTGGACGTGCCGCTCTTCAGCGCTGTCGTCACCCGGACCGGGTCGTCCGGCGTCGCCCCAGCACCAGCGCGGCGGCGACGCTGAGCAGGAGCACCACTGCGGGGACCACGATCCCGGGACCGTCGTCCTCCTGCTCGGCGTCGGCATGACCGTGGCCATCGTGCTCGACGTCACGATCGTCCGCGGGCTCCTGCTCCCGGCGGCGATGACCTTGCTGGGCGAGCGCAACTGGTGGCGACCTCGCCCGGTCCGTCAGCGGGCGGCGACCGAGCCCACGCGATAGCTGCCCGACGAGGTCCGGCCGGCATTGGCGAGGTACATCGGCGCGGAGTAGCCGGTCGGGTCGACGACGCTGACGGACACGTCGTACCTCCCCTTCCGTAGGCCCGGCACGGCGACGCGGGTCCGGCGGCGCGACGAGTCGATGACACCGCGGAGCTGCTCGCCCAGCGACACCGTGGTCGCCGTCCCGTTGCGCGCGAAGGTGAGGCGGACGTCCCAGCGGTCGTACGTCGGCGCGCTCCCCTGGTTGACCCACGAGGTCCGCACGGCGATGCGGTCACCGGCGTCGATCGAGCGCGGGAGGGTGAGCGAGCGGAGGCGGAGGCGGTAGCCCGCGGTCGCGAGCGCCGTGGCGTACGCCGAGCGCTGACGGGCGTCGAGGGACGCGTGGTCCCACGGCATGTTGCCGGACGACAGCGTCGAGACGTGGAAGCGGCGGACCTGCTGAGCGCCGAGCACCGGGTCGGCCCGGGTGCACCACTCGGAGAAGAACGGCCGGGTGCGCCAGACCTTCTGGAGTCGCTTGTCGACGGCGACCATCGAGTACATGTCCGGGCAGCCGAGGCTGTCGGTGCGCATCCCGAGGTTCGGGTTCGCCCTGAGCGCGGCGAGGGTGAACTCGACCGGCGTCATCGTGTTGATGAGGACGTGCTTGCTCGGGAACGCCTCCGTCACGGCCTTCACGACCGCGAGCCCGTTGGCATCGGAGATCCGCGCACCGTCGCCGACGTGCCACTCGCCGTAGCTGCCGTAGCCACCGACGTCGACATAGCCCAGCCGTGGGTCGTCGCCGTAGCGCCGGCCCAGCTCCGCCATCAGCTCGCGCCACTGGGCGAGGAACGCCGGCGAGTTCCAGTCCGGGACGTCGGTGCCGGGCTGGAGCGGGACGAACGGCGGGGTGACCGCGGGGAGGTCCGCGCGGTAGCCCATCCAGCAGCCCGGGCAGTAGGCCATCACCCGGAAGCCGAACTTGCCGCCGCGGGCTCCGGCATCGGCGAGCCCGGCGTCGATCAGCGAGAAGTCCCAGGCGTTGTCGGCCTTCTCGATGCGTCCCCAGTAGACCTGGTCGCGGTAGTAGACGTCGTTGGAGGTGACCGTCGAGGGCGTGGGCTCGGTCCCGAACCAGCGGTACTGCCCGCGCAGCGGGTTCGGCAGGTCGGCACCGGCGCCGGCCGGGGCGAGCGCGAAGGTGCGCTCGGACACCGGTGGTCGCCCGGTCGACGGCGACGCGGCCAGCGTGAGTGCGACGACGACCGCCGCCGTGCTCGCCACGAGGGCGCGCCAGGGCACTCTCGTCCGTCGGTCTCCGTCATGCGTGCGCACGAGGGAGAGTCTGCAACGAATCCCGCAGAATTATCGCAGGAATCGTCAAGACGCAGCCGGGACGGCTCAGGCGTCGGTGGCCACCCCGCGCACGCCGGAGTCGGTGAGCTCCGCCTCGCGTGCTGCGGCCGCCTCCAGCTCCTGTCGGCGGGTCTCCTCCATCATCGCCCGGGTCGCGTCGTAGATGCCGGGGTCGGACACCAGGTCGGCCGCACCGCGACGCAGCCGGGCCAGCGCCGCGCGGGCGAAGATCTGCTGCTCGGTGGTGGTCCGCTCGGAGCGGTTGTTGCTGATGAAGGTGATCGCCCAGCGCATCAGCGCGGAGACCTGGTTCTTGAAGCCCGTGAGGTAGACGAGGTGCACCCCGAGCCACATCAGCCACGCGACGATGCCGGTGAGCCGGAGCTTGCCGACCATCGCGACGGCGCGGAAGCGGCTGATGATCGCCATCGAGCCCTTGTCGAAGTACTTGAACGGCGGCTGGGGCGCCTTGTCCTCGAGCCGGTTGCGGATCTCCTTGGCGGCGTACTTCGCGCCCTGGATGGCGACCTGGGCGACGCCGGGCAGGTTGTCGAGGGCGATCATGTCGCCGACAACGAAGACCTCGGGGTGGCCCGGGAGCGTGAGGTCGGGGTTCACGCCGATCCGGCCGGCGCGGTCGAGTGGGGCGCCGGACTGCTCGGACAGGGTCTTGCCGAGGGGGTTGGCCTGCACGCCGGCGGCCCAGATCTTGGCGACGGAGTCGATGCGCTCGGTGCGGCAGTCCTTGAACTTCACCTCGAGGCCGCGCTCGTCGACCTCGGTGACCATGCCGCCGAGCATCACCTCGACGCCGAGCTTCTCGAGCTCCTTCTGCGCCTTCTCGCCGAGCTTGGCGCCGAAGGGCGGCAGCACCTGCGGCGCGGCGTCGACGAGGACGACGCGCGCCTTCCTGGTGTTGATCGCACGGAAGTCCTTGCGCAGCGTGTTGTGCGCCAGCTCCGCGATCTGGCCGGCCATCTCCACGCCGGTCGGACCGGCGCCGACGACGACGAAGGTCAGCAGGTGGTCGACGTCGTCACCGCGGGTGGCACCGAGCTCGGCCATCTCGAAGGCGCCGAAGATGCGGCCGCGGAGCTCGAGGGCGTCGTCGATGCTCTTCATGCCGGGCGCGAACTCGGCGAAGTGGTCGTTGCCGAAGTAGGACTGGCTGGCACCGGCCGCCACGAGCAGGGAGTCGTACGACGTGACGGTGTCGCGGCCCAGCACCTGCGAGGTGACCGTCCGGGCAGCGAGGTCGATGCCCGTGACCTCACCCAGGATCACCCGGGCGTTGTCCTGACCGCTGAGGACCTCGCGGGTCGGCGGGGCGATCTCACCCTCGGACAGGATGCCCGTGGCGACCTGGTAGAGCAGCGGCTGGAAGAGGTGGTGCGTGGTCTTCGCGATGACGGTGACGTCGACGTCGGCGCGGCGCAGGGCCTTCGTTCCGAACAGCCCGCCGAAGCCGGAACCGATCACGACCACCCGGTGTCGCGGGGCCTGAGTCGTGCTCATCGGAGCTCCTTCTTCTCGGTGCGAGGTCGAGGGTCATTTACCTGATGCTGGCGCTGTACCACCATTGTCCTCCCGAGGCCGACCAGCACGCGAAACGCCGGAGGCGTCTCGTTCCTCACATCCACTACCCCGAGCCGCGAGAAACTAGTGTGGTCGTCGAGGTTTGAACTACCCCGAGCGTGGGTAACCCTCGCCCCACTGGACTGCCCACCCCCTCGAAAAGAGTCCCAGTGCCGCTGAGCTCCGAGTTGACCCTGGCGTCATCGCCGCGCGCCGCGGCCGACGC
Source organism: Actinomycetota bacterium (assembly GCA_016213595.1). Classification (GTDB taxonomy): domain Bacteria; phylum Actinomycetota; class Actinomycetes; order Propionibacteriales; family Propionibacteriaceae; genus Fen-668. The sequence continues at coordinate 6,273 of JACRAA010000319.1, forward strand.
CCGGCGTTGGGTGAGCGACGTCTTCGTGCGGCTCGAGCGCGACGACCTCGTGGAGTGCGCCGAGCTCGGCGTCTCCGAGCTCGTGGCCAACGCCGTCCTGCACGCCAACGCGCCGTTCAAGGTGCGGGTGCGCGGCACGGTCAGCCACCCGCGCATCGAGGTGATCGACGGCTCCACCAGCCCGCCCGTCCCGCCGGTCCCGCTCGCCGGTGACGACCTCGACCTGCTGCTGACCTTCGGGCGCGGACTGTCGATGGTGGCGCAGTGCGCGACGGCCTGGGGCGCCACGATCGAGTCCGACAGCAAGATCGTCTGGTTCGAGCCGGCCGCCCAGATGAGCGACGAGGGCGGCGCGGAGTGGGTGATCGACGCCCACGACCAGCACGACCCGGAGGTCGCCAGCGAGGAGGCCGTCGAGATGCGGCTGCTCGCCCTCGACGTCCCGCTCTACTCCTCGCTGGCCCGGCAGTACCACGAGCTGCGGCGCGAGCTGCGACTCCTGTCCCTCTCCCACCAGTCCGACTACCCGCTCGCCGGTGACCTCACCTCGATGTTCGCCACCTTCGAGCGCCAGTTCCCCGACACGTTCCGCGAGCAGATGCGGGCCGCCGAGCGCCAGGCCCTCCCCCGCGTCGACCTCGTCTTCCCGATGGTGCGCGAGGCCGGTCCGATCTTCGTGACGATGACGGAGATGTTCGACGTCGCCGACGCGTTCTGCCGCGCGGAGCGCCTGCTGTCGATGGCCCGCACCCCTGCCCAGCGCGCCCTCCAGAACTGGTTGCTCACCGAGCTCGTGCAGCAGCTCGGCGGGGCGAGCGCGCAGCCGTGGAACCCGCAGGCGCACACCAAGCCGTCCACCAGCCAGGTCGGGTGAGCGCGCGCCGCCCCGGCGCCACCGACCTCCTCGTCGTGTCGGTCGGCGGCGCCGCCGGCGCCGTCCTCCGGTTCGCGTTCGACACCGCTGCGCCCGTCTCGCGGTTCCCCTGGCCGGCGCTCGCGATGAACGTCGTCGGGGGGGTCGTCCTC